>CAYZXV010000046.1:0-8452 GCA_964482525.1 uncultured Rhodospirillaceae bacterium
ACGTGAGCTGGGTTCAAAACGTCGTGAGACAGTTTGGTCCCTATCTGCCGTGGGTGTAGGAATTTTGAGAGGATCTGTCCCTAGTACGAGAGGACCGGGATGGACGTACCTCTGGTGTATCGGTTGTCGCGCCAGCGGCATCGCCGAGTAGCTAAGTACGGAAAAGATAAACGCTGAAAGCATCTAAGCGTGAAACTTGCCTCAAAACGAGAATTCCCAGAGAGTCGTGATAGACCATCACGTCGATAGGCCGGGTGTGGAAGTGTGGTAACACATGAAGCTAACCGGTACTAATAACTCGATTGACTTGATCCTTATCAGAGGTCGGACCTCCTTAACCGGAGGTCCTACTTAAATCTTCTGACATTTGCTTTTCATTTTTCTTCTGCCGTGATGACCTGGTGGTTATAGCGAGGTGATAACACCCGATCCCATCTCGAACTCGGACGTGAAAACCCTCTGCGCCGATGGTACTATGCCTTAAGGCCCGGGAGAGTAGGACGCTGCCAGGTCTTCAAGGCAGAAGAAAATGCTTCAAATCCTAGAACTTTCAAAAGCCCCCTAAGCTTGCGCTCAGGGGGCTTTTGCGTATTCCCGGTTATGATATATGATCAAGCAAAGGAGCTTGCCATGCTTATCAAACCATCCAAGCTTAATCCTGGCGATACTGTTGCGGCGATTTCATTGTCGTGGGGTGGGGCGGCGACGTTTCCAGATCGTTATGCCCTTGGCAAGCGGCGCATTGAAGAAGAGCTTGGCCTGCGCGTGGTCGAAACGCGCCATGCGCTGCGTGAGGCGGCGTGGCTTCATGCCAATCCAAAGGCGCGTGCCGAAGATTTGATGGAGGCCTTTGCGGACCCGTCGATCAAGGGAATTTTCTCGATCATCGGCGGCGAAGAGTCGATCCGTTTGTTGCCCTATATCGACTATGAAGTTATTCGCAAGAATCCAAAGATCTTTATGGGCTATTCCGACACGACGGTTTCGCATTTTGCGTGTTTAAAAGCGGGAATCTCTTCGTTCTATGGCCCTTCTATTCTTGCTGAGTTTGCCGAGAATGTTGAGATGTTTCCCTACACGCTGGACTCCGTTCGCCGTGTTTTGTTTTCTTCGGCGCCTATTGGCGAGGTTGCGCCAAACCTCACGGAATGGACGGGGCAGTTCTTGGAATGGGGCGTTCCGGAGAATGCCAAGATCAAACGAACCCGCTCAAAACCGCTGGGCCAACGCGTTTTGCAGGGCGCGGGGGCTGTGCAGGGCCATTTGATTGGCGGTTGTATCGAGGTGCTCGACTGGCTGCGTGGCACGGAGGTGTGGCCAACCCCGGCGCAGTGGGACGGCGCTTTGCTTTTTCTTGAGACTTCTGAAGAACGTCCCACGCCGCGCGATTTCAAACGGTGGATCAGGTGTCTGGCCGCCGTTGACGTTCTGGGGCGTATCAGCGGCATTCTGCTTGGGCGGCCCATGTCTGAGCCGAATCCCGAAGAGATGATCCAGTATGATACGGCGCTTTTAGAGGTTGTTCGGGATGAGTGCGGCCTTAAGGACCTGCCCATAATGGCACAAATGGATTTTGGGCACAGCGACCCGCAAATGGTCTTACCCTATGGCGCTTTGGCGGAAATAGACTGTGATCACAATCGGTTCAGCGTTCTTGAGTCGGGCATATCATGTGATTTATGATGATTTGCTTTTGGTTTATTTGTCTAATCTTTGTAACACCAGCGAGTAGCCCTGATGCGGCTCTTGCGTTAAAAATCGCGCAACGCGGCCTATGGTTGTGACGCTCACGCCTGTGACCGCGTGTATTTCTCTGTACGATAATTTGTTTTCTTTTAGCAATCGCGCAACTTTCCACCGTTCGGCAAAGGCGGTAATTTCGGCGGGCGTGCATAAATCTAACAAGAAGCGATGGCATTCTTCCTTTGTTTTGAGCCGAAGAAAGGCCTCACAAAGAGCCTCCATGTCCGAGCGGCTGTTCGGTGAATTGGCGGTTTTCTTGCTTTTCATTTAATCCTCCAGCAACAAATCGTGCGGAACGGCCTTGCTTGACAATAGCGCGCCCGCGTCCTTCGGAGGGATTTGACTAGAAAAAAAGCGGTTAGGCAAGACTCTTCAGGGGCCGATGTGATGAAATTGCTGCGCGAAGCAAGCATCAGGTAAAATCAATTAAATAAAATAATAGCGTACGTTAAAGAATATACGGGCATATTTTAAAAATATAGTTTGTTTATGTATATGTATAAGCTGTTTTTATTTATATAACAGGGCACGGTTTATAATAAAAAACAAATGGGCAGAATCCTGAAAATGGATAGACAAATATGATCGTAATAGTGTACTATCTTGTTATAACGGCCGCTGTATAGACAGTTCCCCCGAAAGGCAAGGAGAAGACCTCCAGCCTCGGGGCAGAATATAAATGAAAGGGTAATGTATGGAACGCGTGCGGATCGCCCTGCAAAAGTCTGGGCGCCTGGCGGAGGACAGTCTGTCTCTCCTAAGGAATTGTGGACTTCATATTGATCGCAGCAAGGATCAGCTGTTTTGTCGCGTCAAAGAACTCCCGATCGATATCCTGATGATCCGTGATGATGATATTCCCGGGTTTGTAAGCAACGGTATTTGCGATCTTGGGATTGTTGGTGAGAATGTCTTTGCTGAAGAGCAAGGCAAGGAAACGCCTATGTCCGCGCGCATTGTAGAGCGTTTAGGTTTTTCCTTTTGTCGGCTGTCCATCGCCGTTCCAGAGATGAGCGACGCTCAAAACCTTGTGGACCTCGATGGAAAAACAATCGCCACATCTTATCCCGTGCTCTTGCAAAAGGCGCTTAAGGAGCGGGGCGTCAGGGCAAATATTCTACATATGACGGGTTCCGTTGAGGTTGCCCCACGACTTAAGATTGCAGATGCCATATGTGATATTGTTGCTTCGGGCGCAACGTTGGCCGCCAACACCCTTCGCGAGATAGAGATTTTACTTCGCAGCGAGGGCTTGCTTATCCGTTCATCCCGCAGTCTTTGCGAAGAAAAAGAAAAAACGGTCCAACGGCTGCTTGGTCGCATGCGTGGCGCGTTACAGGCCGAAGACAGCAAATACATCATGCTGCACGCTGAAAAAGCCAAGCTGCCCGATATTGTTCGCCTTTTGCCTGGGTCAGAGTCGCCGACTGTTTTGCCGTTGCAAGGAAGCGAAGACAAAGTTGCCATTCATGCCGTATGCCGTGAAGCTGTGTTCTGGGAAACGCTGGAAAAACTGAAGGAAGTCGGCGCTAGTGCTATCCTCGTGCTGCCGATTGAAAAGATGATGACTTGAAAGGAAAGCGGTATGCTCGAAATCAAACCCTGGCCAAAAGAACCCCGCGCGCAACAGTTTGTTCTTGCCCGCGCGGGCATGGTTCAAGATGCCGCGCTGGCCCAAAATGTTGCCGCGATTGTCCAGTCCGTGCGCGCGCGCGGCGATGAGGCTGTTCGCGAATACACGGCAAAATTTGACAAAGTTGATCTTGGCGCATTCTGCGTCTCTGAGACCGAGGCGCAGGCGGCCCTTGAGGGTCTTCGCCCGGCGCTACGCGCATCTCTTGAAACTGCAAAAAGAAATATTTCTATGTTTCACGAAGCCCAACGACCCAGGCCGGTTTCGATTGAAACCATGCCCGGCGTTCTGTGCGAAATGCAATGGCGCGCTATTGAAAGGGTCGGCCTTTATGTGCCGGGGGGAACCGCGCCGTTGTTTTCGGCAGTTTTGATGCTTGCGGTCCCCGCTATTTTAGCTGGATGTCGCCGGATCATCCTATGCGCGCCTCCCCAGAAAGATGGGCGCATCAACGCCGAAACTCTGGCCGCTGCGCGCCTATGCGGCATTACGGAGATTTTCACGATCGGAGGCGCGCAAGCAGTCGCGGCTATGGCTTATGGTACGCAAACGGTGCCTAAGGTTGATAAGATCCTGGGGCCAGGGAATGCCTTTGTCACTATGGCGAAACAGCTGGTGGCTCAGGACGCAAACGGAGCCGCGATCGATATGCCTGCCGGGCCTTCGGAAGTGATGGTTCTTGCTGTCGCGACGGCACGAGCCGATTGGGTTGCCGCCGATCTTTTAGCCCAAGCAGAGCATGACACCCTTTCACAAGCGATGCTTGTTACGACCGACCGACTTCTTGCCGAGCGGGTCCATCAAGAAGTGATGGCCCAGATGGAAGTCCTGTCGCGCCGAGAGATCGTTCGGAAAAGCTTAGCGCAAAGTCGGATAATCCTGGCCAAAGACGACGAGGAAGCAATTGAAATTATCAACGCCTATGCGCCAGAACACTTAATAATCCACGGCGAGTCTGCGCAAAGGTTTGTATCTCGCATTCAAACGGCCGGTTCTGTGTTTGTTGGTGAGTTCACGCCTGAAACAGCGGGAGATTATGCCAGTGGGACAAACCATGTTTTGCCTACCTATGGGGCCGCAAGAGCGTATGGAGGTCTGTCTCTTTACAGTTTCATGCGCACCATGACGGTGCAGAGCCTTTCCGGGGAAGGCCTGCGGACGCTTGGTCCCGCCTTGATCACTATGGCTGAGGCCGAAGGCCTCGACGCGCATGCTGCAGCCGTTAAAGTTAGAAGTCGGTGCGTTTAGTTAAGCGCAAGCAAAAACGTGAGGAGCCTTGTCGAGCTCTCACTTGGTGAGAGCAAAGCATGCGGCCGCTCATTGTATGCCTTTGTTCGTTTGGATTTGTTGAGGGACAGGCTGCAAACAAATAAAAAAGGTCGCCGTGATCGGCTGTGCCTCTGTTTTGTTGGTTGCGGGGGCCAGATTTGAACTGACGACCTTCAGGTTATGAGGCGGTTCACGGTGTCTATTCCAACCCTATGATTTTATTCCCATTTCTGCCGTTAACCACGATAATGCCTTGATTTCTTTACGCAAATGAGCGACATTCCCTCAACTTCTGGTGATATTAAAAGACAGATTTTGCAACCCAGCGTGTTGACACAGTGTTGACACGAAAACGGTCGGGATAATGACCAGGCTAACAGACCAACAAGTTCGAAAGGCCCTGCCGCCCGTGCGTGGGCAACTGGTGCTGTGGGACGATGACGTGAAAGGCTTCGGCCTTCGCATCACGCCCGGCGGCGCGAAGGCGTTCGTCCTTGACTATCGCGCCGATGGCCGCCAGCGCCGCATCACCATCGGCGCCTATCCCGACTGGCGTGTTGCCGCCGCGCGCAAGGCAGCCAGCGACCTGAAGCGGGATGTCGATTTGGGTAACGACCCGATGGGCGACCGACGGGATCAGCGCGAGGCGCCGACCTTGGTCGATCTTTGGGAACGTTATCAAAAAGAACATCTGGCAACCAAATCGCCGCGCTCCCAAGCCGACGAAAGGGCAATGTGGGAAAAGATTGTTATCCCCCGCTTCGGGAAGAGCAAGCTCGGCTCCATCACGTCTTTTGAGATAGACACCTTCCACAGGGACATTACGACAATACGCGGGACACCGGTCAGAGCCAACCGCGTCGTGGAAGTCATGCGCAAGGCTTTCAATCTGGCCATTCGCTGGAAATGGATCAAAGAGAATCCCGTGTCCGGCGTGCGCAGGAATCCGGAAGAGAAACGCAATCGCTATTTGAACAAAACCGAAATCGCAGCGCTCGCCGTCGCGTTAAATGAGCATTCTGAGCGGACGGCCTCAAACGCCATCAAACTATTGATGCTGACCGGCGCGCGCAAGAGCGAGGTCACAGACGCGACATGGGATATGTTCGATCTTGAAAACGGCGTATGGACCAAGCCCAGCGCCCATACCAAGCAGCGCAGGCTGCACCGCGTTCCGCTCAGTGCCCCTGCGATCAATTTGCTTCTTCAGATCAAAGCCGAGGCTGACAATGCTTACGAGAAGGCTCGGAAGAAAGACAGAACGGTTCAGAAAAGCTCTTATGTCTTTCCGAGCGATGTTTCGCCAGACCAGCCGATTCAGGAAATCCGGCGTACATGGTGTGCCGTCTGCAAGGCTGCAGGACTGACGGACAAGATCCCCAAAAAGAACAAGGCAGGAAAACCCATCAAAGACAAAGACGGCAATCCAGTCCTTATCGACTGGCCCAACGTGCGCATCCACGACTTGCGACATTCTTTCGCCAGCATCCTTGTCTCAGCGGGAGCTTCCTTGCCGCTTATCGGCCAGATGCTCGGCCATACACAGGTCCAGACCACGCAACGTTATGCGCATTTGTATGACGAAGCGCTTCGAAAAGCGGCGGATATGGTAGGACGCTATATCGAGCCGACATCTTGTTCATTGCAAATGGAAGAAGTGAGAAAGGAATAGAATGTCGCAAACGCAAGACGAATTACCCTTGGCGGCAGCTAAAGCCGTTTCTTTGCTGGAAGCCATCCAGATTTATCGCGATCCGAAGCTTTTGAAAAAGTATCAAGATGCTGACAAGGAAGCCAAGTCGCGAGGCAAATGGCATTACGTTGGGACTCCTCGAGATATTAAAGGCTATGTGCCAAGTGAAACGGATGGGCTAACACAGCATCTTCTTCAGGAAACGCGTTTATGTCTTCAACAGTTAGAAGGCGCTTTTATGCAGCGACTTGTTAGTGGCGAACTGACTGGCTGGGCACGTGAAAAAACGCCTCTGGCGCCGCTTCATGAAGTTCCAGCTTCTGCCTGGTTGCATATGCATATAACAAGTGCCCAAGAGGGTATTGTTGAAGGTCCCAAGTGTGTTCTGTATGACGTACACATCGGCCCCAAAACATTCGTTCAGACAAAACCGGTTGTCGAGAAACCAGTTCTTCAAGACCCCCCACCGCATGTAAAGGGACGACCCGGACGTCCATCTGACGTTCCTCTTGTTGAGGAACATTTCAAGAAACGCTGCGAGGCGGGGCTGTGTGAAGACTCGTTCCGTAGCGAAGCTTGCTATCTTGAAAAATGGTTTAAAATGAACTTTCCGGACAAAAAACCAATCAAGGTCAACACGATCCGGAATCATATCAGTAAGCTCTGGGACGAATTTCCTAGCGAAATCAAAGAGCGGTGCCCAAAACTATTTTATCGTGCATAGTTTATAACAAATTTTTCGGGCATTTCGGACCCCCTAAGTTTCCCCTCATTGACGGCGCAAGACGCCGGAAGATCAAGGGGGACATTTATGAAGCTTTCCGTTTCACGACCTGTCTTGGAAACGCCTTACGGCAACGTGCTGGAGGGGTTTTTGTCCGAGGCCGAATACGCCCGCCAGCGCGGCGTGAGCGTTCGTACGTGTCAGCGTGATCGTGCGCTGCGCCAGTCGCCGCCGTACGTCATCATGGGGCGGCAGGTCTATTACCGCATCGAAGCTGTTCGCGAATGGCTGGTCGGGCGAGAAAAGCTGGCCGAACGCGAACCGACCTTTCTGGCCCGCAAGCGGAGGGCCGGACGATGAGGCTGTTTCCCATCGAACCGGGCGGCGTAGTCAGGATCGACGACGAACGGAGCAAGAATATTCTTGCCTCGGATATCGTGCCGGAACACGTCAAAGCCATCGTACGCGCCATGCGTGATTACGATATCAGCTGGTTCTTTATTCCACAAATCGATCAACCAATTGAACGGCGCGTCCTTCAGGCCTGCAATGGCTATATCGCCATTGTCAGCGACGACACCGATTGCGCCAAAGGACCGAAAGCGTTCGATCAGGCGACATTACGGTGTTTGATTGAAAATGCCGCAGGTGTCTCCGTCATGTCCTGTGATTTTATGACAGACGTTTACGCGCTGTTCAGCAGCATGTCCGGGATGCTACGAACAGGCACAACCGTAATCGAAACACGACCGGAGATGGAGGATGAATGGCTTTCCTACATCCGCTCTATCTCGCAAACCGTTCCAATCATCCTGTGCACGTCAAAACAATACAAAGGTGCGGCATGACGGCACAAGAGCTTCCGATCAAAGATGTCGTTGCCCGCCTTAATGCGCGGATGGATGAACTGGCTGTCCGTCTGCTGGGCCGCCCAAACGATGCGCTTTCGACCGCCAACCAATTTCGTTACGGGCGTAAGGGGAGCCTTGCTGTCGAAATCGATGGTGAAAAGATCGGAACGTGGTTCGATCACGAAGAAGGCGTTGGCGGTGATGCCTTGAGCCTTATTAAAAAACAATGCGCTTTGCACAATGGCGCGGCTCTCGATTGGGCGCGCGAATGGCTGGGTCTGACTGCCCCCAGAAAGGTAGAAAATCATGTCGAGACACGGGAATTTATTCTTCCTTCAGAAATGGAGGCGGTCGAGAAAGAAAATGCAGATGCCTCTCAAAACGATAGCCCCTGTCCTTCGCCGACAGCGGAAGAGCGTACCGCTAAAGTCGCAACCATCATATCCAAATGCATGTCGCTCGAAGGCACGCCCGGCCAGTTTTACCTGCGCCGTCGTGGGATCACCGTTTTGCCGCCAGACTGCATTCGTTTCCGGCCA
>CAYZXV010000047.1:0-8443 GCA_964482525.1 uncultured Rhodospirillaceae bacterium
CGCGTTTATTTATCGCCACGTGGGCGTGTTCTTGATCAAGCGTTGGTTCAAGATCTTGTGGCAACGCCTTCCGTCTTATTCTTGTGTGGGCGGTATGAAGGGGTTGATCAGCGGGTTCTTGACGCCGAGGAGCTTGAAGAAATCAGCCTTGGGGATTTTGTTTTGGCTGGCGGCGAGGTGGCGGCTCAGGTGGTGATAGAAGCCTGTACCCGCCTTATCCCCGGTGTCATGGGAAATGTAGAAACCACGGACGAAGAGAGCTTCTCAAACGGGCTGTTGGAGTATCCCCACTATACGCGCCCCCCTGAATGGGAGGGTCGGGCGGTTCCTGAAATCTTGGTTTCCGGGCACCATGAAAAGGTACGAATGTGGCGGTTAGAGCAGTCGGAATCCCTAACCCGTGAACGCAGACCTGATTTGTGGGGCAAACACATCAAGTAACGGACTTGCCTTTAGCCAATAAAGATTCTACGGTGATTCTATCCTTTGCCCCCGAACAAGCTTGCAAAGCTCGCAGTCGGCGGTAAACTCGCCTCGTATCTTGTTCAACCTTAACGATTCGTTTCATGACAGACGTCCAAGACGCCACGCCGGGCGCAGAGCCTTCGATGGAGGAGATCCTCGCCTCTATCCGTCGCATCATCGCGGATGAAAAAGCGCCTGCGGCCGAAGAGCCGCCGCCAGCGCCCGATGTTAAGGAGGATATCCTAGAGCTGACTCAGATGGTTCAGGATGATGGGTCTGTTGCGGATACGCGGGATATGGCTCCCGTTTTGCCGCCCGAACCCGCGCCATTGCCCGAACCAATTATTGATCCTGTGCCTGCGGCCGCGCCTACTGAGACGTTGATATCGGCTGAGGTAGCCGCGACGGCTTCGTCTTCCTTGTCCGCGCTTGCCAGCATGGTTCAGGTTGATCGTCGGGCTGAAGCAACGCATTCTTACGTTGGGGATGGATCCCGGACGCTTGAGGACATGGTGCTTAGTCTCATGAAACCGCTTTTGAAAGAATGGCTTGATAAAAATCTTCCGGCCATCGTGGACCGAATCGTCCAAAAAGAAGTTGAGCGGATTGCGCGCAAGGCGCAGGATTAGGCGTTAATAACGCATCCGATGGCATGAATGGCGTCTTCCTCCTCACAATCTGATAACAGTTCTTATGCTCTCATCAAGCGCCTGTTTCATGGCTATTTGCGCGTGCACATAGGCGGGTTTACTCTTGCGATCATTTTTATGGGCGTTGCCGCTGCCGCAACGGGCGCATTGGCAAAAATGATTGAGCCGATAGTTAATCAGCTAGGGAAGGGCCAGTCTGATACTTATATCCTTTCCCTTGGGGCCATTGTGATTGGCATCTTTGCTGCGCGCGGCATTGCGACCTATTTTCACACGGTCATCATGAACCGTATCGGCCAGCGGATCGTGACAGATGTTCAGCAGCAACTTCATCGCCACCTTCTTGATGCGGATCTGTCCTTTTTTCATTCCAAAGCGTCTGGTGAGCTTATCTCACGGTTGACCAACGATGTTGGCGTTATGCGTCAAGCCGTTGGCGAATGCATGACCAGTACCTTTAAGGGCAGCTTAACGCTCGCTTTTCTTGTGGGAGTCATGTTCTATCAGGATTGGCGGCTTTCAATTGCAGCCTTTTTTGTGTTTCCGCTGTCGGCCTATTTTGTGGCGATGCTTGGCAAGCATATGCGGCGCTATTCGCGCAAATCACAGGAAGAGATTGGTCGCTTCGCCTCGCTGCTTAGTCAAATCTTTTTAGGTATGCGTCATGTGAAGGCCTATGGCATGGAGCAGGCCGAACATGACCGGGTTCGGAATGTAACAGAGAATGTCTATAAACTTGCCGTCAAGGGGTACAAAGTCAGTGCGCTTGCTAACCCGATGGCCGAGATATTGAGCGGCCTTGCCATCATGACGGTCATTTTTTATGGCAACTGGCGTGTTGAAGCAGGGCTGACAACAACTGGTGCGTTGTTTTCTTTTATTACGGCCTTTATTCTTGCCTATGATCCGATGAAACGGACAGCAAAGGTGAATGCGCAGCTTCAGTCGGGTCTTGCGGCGGCGGAGCGGGTTTTTCAGATTTTGGATCTTAAGCCCGAAATTGTTGATCGGAACGGAGCGAAGCCGTTGGCCGTTTCGGATTATGCGGTTTCGCTCCGCGCTATCTCGTTTGATTATCCTGACGGCACGCCTGCGCTGGATCGTGTTACCATTACGGTACCGCATGGAAAAACGGTCGCTATTGTTGGGCCGTCAGGGGCCGGAAAATCGACAATCGTCAATTTAATTCCGCGCTTTTACGATGTAAAAGAGGGCAGCATCGCTATTGGTGGGGTGGATGTTCGCGAAGTGACGATGAATAGTTTGCGTCATCATCTCGCTCTTGTGAGTCAGGAAACGGGCCTGTTCGACGAAAGCATTTATGCGAATATCGCCTATGGCCGCCCGGAGGCTTCGCGTCAGGAAATCGAAAGGGCGGCAGAAGATGCGTTTGCCGATGGCTTTATTCGTGAACTGCCGCAGGGGTACGACACAATTGTCGGCGAATATGGCGTAAAATTGTCGGGTGGGCAGAGGCAGCGCATCGCTATTGCGCGTGCGATGTTACGTAATGCCCCGATCTTGCTGTTGGATGAGGCGACCTCTGCTCTTGATAACGAATCCGAGCGAGCGGTTCAGGAGGCTTTGCGCCGTTTGCAAAAAGGGCGAACGACCATCGTTGTCGCACACCGGCTTTCGACGGTTGTGGATGCCGACCTTATCGTCGTAATGGATAAAGGTCGCGTGGTCGAACAGGGTTCACACCCTGAACTTTTAGCCCAAAATGGTGTGTATGCTAGGCTCTATGGCCTTCAAACTATTGAATAATTCTGGCTAGCTTTTCATGGGTATATGCTTTAGGGTGCGATTCCAGCCCGAAACCTGTTATGTTGGCCATCCGGTCCCTCGAGGATCGGTGGGTCCCTGTGTGTATTTTCTGAGTTTAGGAGAAAAGCAATGAGCACCGTTTTGTTAGTCATCCACTTGTTAATTGCCCTCGCGTTGATCTGCGTGATTTTGCTTCAACGGTCGGCGCAGGACGGCGGCGGTCTTATGGGCGGCGGCGGTGGTGGGGGAACGATGGGTGGCCTGTTTACGGCCCGTGGTTCGGCGAACTTGCTTTCGCGCACGACAGCCATTCTCGCGACCGTGTTTATTGTCTTGAGCCTCGCGCTTGGTATCTTGGCAAGCCAACAGCACAAGAGTCGTGGCCAGCTTGTTGAACAGGCGCGCATTCAGGCCGAGCAAAGCGGGAAAGAAGCAGCGAGCGCGTCCACGCAAGATAAGAGCGAGCCAGCCAAGCCAGAAGCACCGAAAGCCCCAGCAGTCCCTGTGTCGAAATAGGGGCGGTTATTTAAGTATATAGAGGAACCGGCAGCGTAAAGTCCGGAAGAATTTGATGAGCGAAAAGGAGAATATACCCATGGCAACGCGCTTTATCTTTGTGACGGGGGGGGTGGTTTCTTCTTTGGGCAAGGGGCTTGCGGGTGCCGCGCTCGGTTCGCTCCTTCAGGCACATGGGTACAAGGTACGCATGCGCAAGTTGGATCCCTATTTAAATGTAGATCCCGGCACCATGAGCCCGACCCAGCATGGCGAAGTGTTTGTGACAGACGATGGGGCTGAAACGGATCTCGATCTTGGGCACTATGAACGTTATACGGGCGTTCATGCGCGGCAAAGCGACAATGTCACGACTGGGCGTATTTACTCAAACGTGATTGCGAAAGAACGGCGCGGCGACTATCTGGGCGCGACGGTTCAGGTGATCCCCCACATCACTGATGCGATCAAAGAGTTTGTGCTCGCCGATTTGACGGATGAAGACTTTTGCATCTGTGAAATTGGGGGCACGGTTGGCGATATCGAAGGGTTGCCGTTTCTTGAAGCCATACGGCAGCTTGGCAATGAACTGGGTGATGCTCGGTCCTTGTTCATTCATTTAACTTTGCTGCCCTACATCAAGACTGCGGGCGAATTAAAGACCAAGCCGACCCAACACTCTGTGAAAGAGTTGCTTTCAGTTGGGATTCAGCCCGATATCCTTTTATGTCGGACGGACCGTGAAATCCCGGACAATGAACGCCGCAAAATTGGTCTGTTCTGCAACATTCCGCAGGATCGCGTGATCGCCGCGCAAGATGTCGACACGATTTACCGCGTGCCAATCAATTATCATCAACAGGGGTTCGACGTTCAGGTTTTGAAGTATTTCAACCTGCCGTGTGAGAAAGAACCTGACCTATCCAAGTGGGAGAAGATTGTTACACGGGTTCTTGAACCTCAAGGCGAGGTGACGATCGCGATTGCCGGAAAGTACACAAGCTTGCTCGACAGCTATAAATCGTTGAACGAAGCCCTTATCCATGGCGGGATTGCTAACAATGTGCGCGTAAACCTGAAGTGGATAGATTCAGAAACGTTTGAACGCGAAGATGTAGCCCAGTATTTGGAAGGTGTTCACGGCATCCTTGTTCCCGGTGGGTTTGGTGAGCGGGGGACAGAGGGAAAAATCCGGGCCGCGCAGTTTGCTCGTGAGAACAAAATTCCTTATTTTGGTATATGCTTTGGGATGCAGCTCGCCGTGATTGAGGCGGTGCGGCATTTGGGCGGTATTCCAGACGCAACATCCAGTGAGTTTGGCCCTTCTGCGCATGCTGTGATTGGTCTTATGACTGAGTGGCTGAAAGGGAACCAGCTTGAGAAACGCCAGCAAGGCGGCGATCTGGGTGGAACGATGCGCCTGGGGGCTTATGAATGTCGCATCGCGAAGGAAACCATGCTTCATGATATCTATGGTGCGGATGTCATTTTTGAGCGCCACCGCCACCGCTATGAGGTCAATATGACCTTTAAAGAAGCTTATGACAAAGCGGGGCTGACCTTTGCGGGCATGTCGCCCGATGGGCTGTTGCCAGAGATGGTTGAGCGTAAGGATCATCCATGGTTCGTTGGTGTTCAATTCCACCCTGAATTGAAGTCAAAGCCATTTGATCCGCATCCATTGTTCCGCTCCTTTATCGAGGCAGCAAAAAAGCGCAGTGTGTTGGTTTAATACTTGCGGCAAAACGCGCTCTTTGGCGTAAGAAAAGGATCGTTCGATATGAAACATCGCCCCGTCCTTCTTTGTATCCTTGATGGTTTTGGCTATCGCGAGGCCGCGCCCGATAACGCCATTGCTCAGGCTCATATGCCAACATGGCAGAAGATGTGGGCGACCTGTCCACATGCCCTTCTTGCGACATCGGGACGTGATGTGGGGTTGCCAGATGGGCAAATGGGTAATTCCGAGGTTGGCCACATGAACCTTGGGGCAGGGCGCGTCGTTTACCAGGATCTACCTCTTATTGACCGAGCCATTGAAACCGGGGAGCTTGCGGCGAAGAAAGAACTGGCTGACTTTATTTCTGCGCTTCAGAAAACAGGTGGGTGCTGCCATTTGATGGGCCTCGCTTCGCCGGGTGGCGTTCATTCTCACCAAAAGCATATCGTGGCCCTCGCCGCCTTGCTTTCAAAGGCAGGGATAAGGGTTTGCCTTCATGCCTTTTTGGACGGCCGGGATGTGCCACCGCAAAGCGCGGTTGAGGCAATCAGTCAATTAATCACGGATATTGAGCCTCTTAAAGGCACTTCTCTTTCGACCGTTTGCGGACGTTATTATGCGATGGATCGTGACAAGCGATGGGATCGTGTCGAAAAAGCTTATCGGCTGCTTGTTGATGGAGAGGGCTCTCGGACGGATGATCTTGTCGCGGCTATTCAAGATAGTTATGTCGACGGCGTCTATGATGAGTTCGTTTTACCAATCGTCAAAAACGATTATGTTGGCATGAAAAATGGTGATGCCGTGTTGTTCGCAAATTTCCGGGCAGACCGGGCGCGAGAGATTCTCACGGCCTTAGCAGATCCGTCATTCGACGGGTTTGTGCGTCCACGTCAGATCGCGTTTGCTGGTGTGATGGGGATGGTCGAGTATTCCGACCACCTCAACAAGCTCATGACGACGCTGTTTCCTCCTAAAATCCTTGCTAATACGCTTGGCGAGCTTGCGTCTTGCGCGGGGCTTAAACAGCTGCGTATTGCAGAGACAGAAAAATACCCGCACGTTACGTTCTTCTTTAATGGGGGACGGGAGGCTCCTTACGAAGGTGAGGAACGCATTTTGATTCCATCCCCCAAAGTAGCGACCTATGATCTTCAGCCAGAGATGTCGGCTGCCTCTGTTACTGACAAAGTTGTTGAGGCTGTTGAATCAGGGCGCTTTGATCTCATCATCTTGAATTATGCCAACCCGGACATGGTTGGTCATACGGGGTCTATGCCGGCTGCAGTGAAGGCGCTCGAAACGCTTGATGTTTGTTTGGCGCGCTTGCTCGCCGCACTTCAGAACGTTGGCGGCGTGGGTCTGCTTACCGCAGATCATGGAAACTGTGAGCAAATGTTTGACCCCGGAACCAAGGGGCCTCATACGGCCCATACGTTATCTAAGGTTCCCGTTGTTCTGATCAATGGAGAGGGTAGGACCCGATTGAGAGATGGTCGTCTGGCCGATGTTGCCCCGACCTTGCTTGATTTATTGGGCTTGGCCCAACCTTCGGATATGGATGGGGAGAGTTTGCTTGTCGTGTAGGGATCAAAGCAGGCGAAAAGTAGGCTTGTTGTCGTTTTCTAGGCGTTCTTCTTCTTGCGCCATGTCTTTTGGTGTTTTTTGGCTTTGCGCGTTCATCGCAATAAACATGCAGAATGAAGCTTATGGCGCGCCTTCTGTTCCGCCTTCGGAAAAAGTAAAGCAAATAGAAAAAGAGTTATCTGAACGTCAAGCCGGTGTTCAGGAACTTGAACAGAAAGCGCGCGCCGTGGCCGAAGAGCTTGAAGGATTGCGCGGTAACTTGATTGAGGCTACTAAACAATTGCAGACAAAGCAGGCAGAGCAGGGGGCACTGGAGGAGCGTTTAAAAACGCTTGAGAAAGAAACGGCCCAGCGCGGGGCTTTGTTAAAAGAGGCACAAGACCGTTTGGCCAACATGACGGGCGCGCTGTTGCAATTAAGCCGAAAACCGCCAGGTTTATTATTTCTTCATGAAGAATCTGCCGATGATCACATCCATCGCACCATCTTGTTGCGGTCACTGTTGCCGCGTATTCGAGAAGAAACAGCATCTGTGACGCTTGAAATTGATGCGTTTCGCGATCTACAAGGCCAAATGGAAGCCCAACGACGTGTGGTCGCTTCAGCGCGCCAGAATCTTCAATGGCAGCAACATAATCTGGATCAACTTGTGAAAGTTCGTCAGGGCTATTTGAAGAAAACACAGGAAGAAAAAGAAGAAATGGCGCGTCAGCTTGCCGCCCTGACAAATGAAGCCCAAGATTTGCGCCAACTGATGGAAAAGGTTAGCAGGCCCGATTGGGGCCGGAAAGTTGGTGTGCAAAAACCGGAGACAGCGTCCCTTAAAACAGGCCTACGCATGCCAATCGCCGGACGCGTCGTGCGTGGGTTTGGTGAAAAAGATGAATTCGGCATTGTTAGTGAGGGGCTTACCCTTGCAGGAGCCTATGGCTCTCCAATCGTTGCCCCTCAATCTGGCCGTGTTGTTTTTAAAGGACCGTTTCGTGGCTATGGGCAGGTCATCATCCTTCAGCATCCGGGAGGGTATCACTCCTTTCTCTCTGGGTTTGCGCGGATAGACGCGGAAATGGGGCAACGAATTGATTCAGGTGAACCCCTTGGCATTCTCTCGGTTCAAGGAGAAGGCAGGCCGGAGGTTTATTTTGAATGGCGCAAAGGGACACAGCCGATCGACCCGGCTAAATCCTGATTAGAACCCGGCGCGTAACCATGTGCAGACATGACGGGTTAAAAGTGTTTCGTTCATTGTATAGAAATGAAAATGATTTACACCATGTTCGGCAAGGCGAGTGATCTGATGTGAAAGCACGTTCATTGCAAGTAAATGGTGGTCCAAGCTTTCTGGCGATACACCACGAAACATGGTGTGAAGAAAATCAGGGACGCGGGCTCCGCAACGTTTTGCCATCGCACAGATCTTCGCGAAATGTATGATGGGCATAAGTCCGGGAACAAGGGGAACTGTTATGCCGCGCTTTTCAACCTTATCCCGCCATCTTAAGAAGACTTCTGGGTCGAAGAAAAACTGGGTCAGTACACCATCTGCTCCCGCATCGATTTTTCGCTTGAGATGGTCGATATCAAACGTTTCTGAGGGCGACTCTGGGTGCGTTTCTGGGTAACCGGCAACATAGATAGAGGCCTGAGGGAAGCGGGCGCGAATACCTGCGATGTAATCGTGAGTGGTTGCAAATCCTTGAGGGTGGGGATGATAAGGGCCGCCGCTTTCAACAAGGTCTCCGCGTAGGGCAACAAAGTG
>CAYZXV010000048.1:0-8431 GCA_964482525.1 uncultured Rhodospirillaceae bacterium
GGACGTGATCCATAAATGGTGTTTGGCTAGGATTTCTTGAATTTCGACATCAAGGTTTTCGATGCTTTTCGGGAGTTTAGCGTTGGCGAAGGCGGCATTATTGAACTCAGAGGAGTCGATGACGCTGGCGGTAAGGTCCGCGCCTTTAAAGGTTGCGCCTTTAAGGATCGCGCCACTTAAAATCACCGAGGTCATATTTGTCGAAGAAAAATCGCAATTCGTCAGATCGGCCTGAGAAAACGACACCCCGCGCAGGTTGCTGCCCGCAAAGTTAACGCCAGAAAGTCGTGCCCCATGAAAATTGGCAAAGCTTAGGTCTGTTGAAAGGGCTACCGCGCTTGAAAACCGAGCCCGTTCGGCAACGGCATGGCGAAAAACGGTGTCTTTCATGCGCGCTTCTGGTTTTGTATTGAGGTGGACTGGCGCAATATCGCCGTCGCCCGCGCGTTGTAACAAAGAGCCTTCGCCAAAGTTGGCGTCTGATAAAGTCGCACTGGTAAAATTCGCCGCGCGCATATAGGCCCCGCGCAGGTCAGCCTGGGTTAGATCAGCTTTTTCGAAGTCGCAGCGATTGAGGTGCGAACCAAAAAAATTTGCGCGTTGCAGGGATGTTTCAACAAAAGAGCTGCCATCTAAAACGCAGCCGACGAGATCGGCTTCGTCCAAAAGGCGTTTTGAGAAATCCATTTCCTTGGCCTTAGTCATGGATAAGTCGAGGCGATGCGCATTGTTCAGTCCCTTGAGGAACCGCTCATGCAGCGAAAGCATATTCTCGAGTTCGTCCTGTGTGACGATCCCCATGCTAGGGCCTTTGTGTTGTACGCATAAAAATAGGGGCCGGAATCTTTCCGGCCCCTTTTTTGTAAGGGATAGAGCGTTACGAACTCGTTAACCTTCTTTTCTAGCAGCCAATTCTTTGCGATAGGCCTCTATATCCACAAGAGGTTTGCGGGCAACACCTGTTTTCATGGCGGCCTGCGCCACGGCAACAGGCACCGTTGTTAAAAGGCGCGGATCGAAGGGCGTGGGGATAATGTAATCTGCCCCATAAACCAAGTTACGACCTTCGTACGCGGCTTTAACCGAATCTGGCACGGGCTCTCGTGCTAATTCAGCGATAGCCTTGACCGCCGCCAATTTCATCTCTTCATTGACGCAAGAGGCGCGGGAGTCCAGCGCCCCACGGAAGAGGTAGGGAAAGCCCAAAACATTATTGATCTGGTTCGGGTAGTCCGAACGCCCCGTCGCGACGATGGCGTCATTGCGAACCGCCTTGACTTCTTCCGGCGTGATTTCGGGGTCTGGGTTGGCCATGGCAAAGATAAGCGGTTTTGCCGCCATGCTTTTGACCATGTCTTGCGTAACGGCCCCTTTGGCGGATAAACCAATAAATACATCCGCGCCAACCATGGCGTCTGCCAGGGTACGTGCGGTGGTTTCAACTGCGAAGTCCTCTTTCCAGGCGTTCATGGATTCTGTGCGGCCGCGATAAATTACGCCCTTTGTGTCGCACATTGTGATGTTTTCCTTGGGCAGCCCCATGCTGATGAACAGGTTCGCGCAGGCAATGGCAGCGGCTCCTGCACCGTTCACGACCATTTTTGTTTTCTTGATGTCGCGCCCCGTTAACTCAAGCGCGTTATAAAGACCTGCGCTTGCTATAATTGCCGTACCGTGTTGGTCGTCATGAAATACGGGGATATCCATGAGCTTGATCAAGCGTTTTTCGATCTCAAAGCATTCAGGCGCCTTGATATCCTCAAGGTTAATGCCACCAAAGCTTGGCCCAAGAAGCTTAACGCAGTTGATAAACTCTTCGACGTTTTCAGTCGAGACTTCAAGATCGATACCATCAATATCGGCAAAGCGTTTAAAGAGAACGGCCTTACCTTCCATAACGGGTTTGGAGGCGAGCGCACCAAGATTGCCAAGGCCAAGAACCGCCGTGCCGTTAGAGATGATCGCAACAATGTTTCCACGCGCCGTATAGGTGTAGACGGAAGAGGGGTCTTCTTTGATGCGCAGACAGGGGGCGGCAACACCGGGGGAATAAGCGAGCGAAAGATCCCGCGCTGTGGCAAGAGGCTTTGTCGGTGTGATCTGAAGTTTTCCGGGACGTCCTGAAGCATGGAGTGCAAGCGCTTCTTCGTCGGAAACGCGAACCGTTTTCTGAGTCATAGTGATCTGATCCTTCATAAGTGAAACCACCCCTCTTGCGGGGTGCGAGAAAGTAACAACTTCTTAACCTCAAGGCCAGTTTTTTTCGTTTAACTCGTTGATATGCCAGCATGGCCATTAGCGAGTTCTTAGCAAGTTCACCTTAGAATGAACGCGAGCGCCAAGGTTGTCCCAATCCCTATGAAAAGGCTGATATTTGTGACTTTCTACGCCTGCCTTCGCCGACTGATTACGCTTCGCGAGCGCGAGTCTGTACGCGCCGTTCGTTGTGCGCTGCACCAAGGAATAACGAAAAAAATTCTTGGTATGGTTGCTTTCTTTATGACGAATCTTTGGGCTGTGCCTGGGTGGGCGGCCGGGGAAAAACCGATTAGCGCAGTCCTTCCCTCTGCGATGACCCCTGTTGGCGCCGTGCTTGGTGTAAATGCGCAGCCAGCGCAAATACCGGATATGGTATTCGGGTTGTTCGTTGGAATTTTAATCACGGCTGCGCTTTATCTGATGTTCATTTGGATTGTGATCCGTGATCGTGCCCAGTTTTTCCTTATGCTTTTGTTGCTTTCTCTCGCAGTTCATATGGGAAGCACAAATGACTCGTTGATGCAAATGGTCGGGATATACAGTGGCGCGCTGCGTCATTTGCTTCAGACCTATAGCATGATCCTTGCCTATTTCTTTGGACTTTTTTTCACGTATTACTTCCTGGAAATTGACGTAAATGCCCCTGCCTTCCGCCCATTGGTGGTGCTTTCGGGTGGTGGCCTTTTTCTGTTGCTTGCCGTTGCGTCATGGATGCCTCAGCTTGTGCAATTTATCCTTCCTACGCTTGGGACCCTTGCCGTTGCGGTCATTTTGGTTTCGGGCTTGGTTGCGATGCAAGCAGGAGTCGGTGGTGCGATCAGTCATTTAACGGCATTTGGATCGTTTCTTGTGGGTAGTCTTGCAACCCCTCTTTATGACCTTGGTTATATTGAGCGGCTGGAGTCGGCAAAAAACTTGTCGTATATCGCGTTTGCGTTTTCTGCTTTGTTGTTTGCAATCGTTATTGCGGGTCAGTTTGCGGCCAGACAAGAGGAAAAGGAAAAAGAGCTTGAAATCAGCAACGAGCGGTTTTCTCTTGCCGTGAAGGGGTCAAACGAAGGGCTTTTCGATTGGGATCGTCGGACGAACTCGGTCTATGTTTCCGACCAATTTCGGAAGTTGGCCGGACTTGAGCATCGGGAAACGCCTAAACACATTTATGGATGGATCCGATCCGTTCATTCCGCTGATCGCCATCTGGTTTTCACGGCGCTGCGCAAGTTGAAAAATGCGAAAGGAACATCAGCCATCGGGTTTGAGTTTCGCGTAAGAACACAAGGCAAGGCACCTCATTGGCTACATACAAAAATTGTTGCGGTTAAAGACTATGACTCAAGTCGTTTTTCGCGGTTGGTTGGATCTATCGGGGATATCACTGCCCGTAAACGCAGTGAATCGGAATTAAAAGCCAGTGAAGCGCGGTTTCGAAGCATTACCGAGGCGCACCCTGTTCCCGTTCTTATCGCGCGACTTGATGATGGGCAGCTTTTATATGCGAGTCCTGGTGCCGAAGTCCTTCTGGGGCTGCCAGAGGGCACGCTTCTTAGCCACAGGTTAGAGAGGTTTCTTACGCGCGCGACCGAACGACAGGAGATCATCGACTTGATGAAAGAGGGTGGTGAAGTCAATCTTAAAGAGGTCAACGTTACGCGCGGTGATGGTGAGGTTATGGCGGCAGCCCTGTCGGCGCGTCGCATCACGTATCGTGGCGACGAAGCCGCAGTCATCGGCCTTTATGATTTAACAGAGCGCAAGGAAGCTGAAAAACGTATTGCGCAGCAACAGGAAGCTTTGCAGCAAAGCGAAAAGATGGCTGCCCTTGGTGGGCTCCTTGCGGGCGTCGCGCATGAACTGAATAACCCACTCTCTGTTGTGATGGGGCAGACAACGCTTTTGATCGAAACGCAGGAAGATGAAAAAACAAAATCACGTGCTGAGAAAATCTTTAAAGCAGCGGACCGTTGTTCGCGCATAGTCAAAAGCTTTCTTGCGCTTGCGCGACGCAAACCACCTGAACATAAAGATGTCGATATTGCGGGGCTTATTCAAAGCGCCATAGATTTGCTTGGGTATCAGTTTAGAAATGAGAATGTCGAGTTATCGCTTGATATCCAAGAGAATCTGCCACCCGTTATTGGCGATGTCGATCAGCTGACACAGGTATTTTTAAATCTTGCGATGAATGCAACACAGGCGATGCATGGGTGGCAAGGGCCTCATAAATTGACTCTTATGGCCCAAAAAGAAGAGAGTGGTGAGACCATCCTTGTTTCGGTGATCGATACTGGACCTGGTGTGCCGCAAGAGTTACGACGGAAGATTTTCGAGCCGTTCTTTACGACCAAAGGTGGCGGCGGCACGGGTGTCGGTCTTGCGCTGTGTTTAAACATTGTCGCGGGCCATGGGGGGCAGGTTATTCTTGAAGATACACCGGGCGGCGGGGCAACGTTCCGCATTCGATTGCCAATCGCAAAGGCAGTTCCTGCCGACGCTACTGTAGGGATAGAGAAAGAGACCACCATCGGACGGCAGATTCGTATTTTGCTCGTGGATGATGAAGTTGAATTAGCCCAGACACTGGCCGATCTTCTGGAGCCCGAAGGGCATGACATTGACCTTGCGGCCAATGGACAAATCGCTCTTGAAAAAATCCGTAAAAAACCGTTTGACGCCATTATTAGCGATTTGCGTATGCCTGTACTGGATGGGCCAGGCCTTTATGCTGCGTTTCAGCAGGAAATGCCGGAATATATGAAGAAAATCATCTATGTAACAGGGGATACTTTGTCGGTTCATGTAAACGAGTTTTTGAGCCAGACCCCAGTGCCTGTGATCGAAAAGCCCTATCGCCTTGCTGATGTGCAGGCCGCACTTGCCAAACTGTTGAAGGAAAACGAAACCCAGAGCAATATGGTGACTGGCGATTCGGCCAGGCCCACATAGCCCTCTTTGCATCCTAAGGAAACCGCCTCATGCGCCTGTTGGTGATCGACGACGAAGAAGATATTTGCGAAACCGTTGCTGAAATCGCGCAATCGCGCGGGTTTGAAGTTGCGACGCTCTCGAATCCTGAACATGTAGCGGCCAAGCTTGATGAAATGAAGCCTGACGTCATCATGCTTGACCTCATGATGCCCGGCACTGATGGCGTTGAGTTACTCCGCTTGATGGTTGATCGTGTCAAAAACGCTAAAATCTGCTTGATGAGTGGCAGTGATACGCGGGTGCTTAACAGCGCGCGACGGCTTGGCAGTGCGCATGGTTTGGACGTCATAGCAGCCTTCGAAAAGCCAATGGATATCGGCGCCTTGCGAAGCACGCTTGATCAACTTATGGCCGGGAATAATAAAGGGGTGGTTGGCGCCGATGTGGCGCAGGCCCTCGCGCTTGGTCAGTTGATTTTGTATTATCAACCCGTCATTGAAATTGCGACCCGGCGCGTTAAGGGGGCTGAGGCCCTTGTTCGCTGGGCGCACCCGACGCGAGGCATTTTGCCACCCATCGAGTTCCTTGATGAGATTACCAAGGAAGGTTTAATGCAACCGATGACCGAGCATGTGCTGAACACCGCCGTTAATCAGGCCGCCAAGTGGCATCATGCGGGAGAGAACCTGACCGTTTCCGTCAATGTCACGGCATCATCGTTGTTAGAGCTCAGTTTGCCCGATCGTATCAATCAAATGTGCGAACAGCACCAGATCCCGCCCGAACGGCTGGTTCTTGAGGTCACGGAGACCGAAGCGATGCGCGATGTCACGCGAACCATGGATGTGTTGCTTCGGATGCGGATTCGTAACATTGGCGTTTCAATTGATGATTTTGGGACGGGTCACTCGTCTTTGCGCGAGCTTCAGCGCATGCCCTTTAGCGAAATGAAAATCGATAAAAGTTTCGTTATGGATATGGTGAGCAATCGTGACTGCGCGGTGATTGTGAACTCCATCGTCGATCTTGGGCACAACCTTGGCCTGAAAGTCATTGCCGAAGGCGTTGAAGATGTTCGTATTTGGCGCATGCTTGCGGAGAAGAAGTGCGACCTGGCGCAGGGCTTCTATATGGCTAAGCCCATGCCTGCGGAAGAGTTCAACCGCTGGCTCATTAGCTGGCGCGAAACAAGCGCCTCTGGCAGCCCCCTTTAAGCTGGCGCATAATTTTGTTTTATAATCAGTAAGATGTGACTGAATCCTGTGGTTTTGCCTGATCTTGTGCCGTCTATCCCGCGCCGCAACAAGACTTTACATTTTTCTTCGATAAAAACTTGTGACGAAAGCTTTTTTCGCGATTGAGCTACGCGGACAAAGGCGATATGGTCCCGCCGTCATTCATCCTTTTTTAACCGAGGGGGACATCTCACAATGGCCACGCAAAGCAAATGGGTCTATTCGTTCGGCAATGGTAAGGCAGAAGGTCGCGCGGACATGCGAAACCTTTTGGGCGGCAAGGGGGCAGGCCTTGCGGAAATGTCCAACCTTGGGTTGCCAGTGCCTCCGGGCTTTACGATCACGACCGAGGTTTGCACCTATTACTATGCGAATGGCAAAAGCTATCCCGATAGCTTAAAGAGTGAAGTTCAAAATGCGATCAAGGCGGTTGAGCAGATCGTCGGCTGCACCTTTGGGGATACCTCTAACCCGCTGCTCGTTTCTGTGCGTTCGGGGGCCCGCGCCTCAATGCCTGGCATGATGGACACCATCCTTAATCTTGGTTTGAACAAGGATACTGTGCAGGGCCTTATCGCACGCAGTGGCGATGCGCGGTTCGCCTATGACAGCTATCGCCGTTTCATTCAGATGTACAGCTCGGTTGTGCTTGAGATTTCTATGCACAAGTTCGAACAGGTTTTGGATGATGCAAAGCTGTCGCGTGGCTATACGCAAGACACGCAAATGAAAGCAGAAGATTGGAAAGATGTCATCGAATCCTATTTGGCCGTTGTTCAAAAAGAGTTGGGCCGTCCTTTCCCACAAGACGTGAATGAGCAGCTTTGGGGTGCGGTTGGCGCGGTGTTCGGATCATGGATGAACCAACGCGCCATTACCTATCGCCGTTTGAATGAAATCCCTGCCGAATGGGGTACTGCGGTTAATGTTCAGGCGATGGTGTTTGGCAATATGGGTGAAGATTGTTGCACCGGGGTTGCCTTCACGCGCAACCCGTCGACAGGTGAGAACGCGTTTTACGGCGAATACCTTGTCAATGCGCAAGGCGAAGATGTCGTGGCGGGTATTCGTACGCCGCAACACCTCACGATCAAGGGGAAACAAGATAACGCCTCTGATTTGCCAGCGATGGAAGAGGTTATGCCATCCGTGTTTGCACAGCTTAACGATGTGCGGCTTAAGCTTGAGAAGCACTATCGTGACATGCAAGATATCGAGTTCACGGTCCAGCAAGGCAAGCTGTACATGCTTCAAACTCGCACGGGCAAGCGCACGGCGCCTGCCGCTCTTAAAATTGCTGTTGCCATGGTTGGCGAGGGTGTGATTACCAAAGAAGAGGCGATTAAGCGTATTGATCCCTCCTCACTGGATCAGCTTTTGCACCCCACACTTGACCCGAAGGCCAAGAGGCAGGTTATTGCCAAGGGGCTTCCGGCATCGCCGGGCGCGGCCTCTGGTATGGCCGTTTTCACAGCAGACGAGGCAGAAGATTTGGCTGGGAAAGGCAAGAAGGTCATTCTGTGCCGCGTTGAAACAAGCCCAGAGGACATTCACGGCATGCATGCGGCACAAGGCATCATCACAAGCCGTGGCGGTATGACGAGCCATGCGGCGGTTGTTGCTCGTGGTATGGGCCGTGCCTGTGTCGCTGGGGCAGGGGAACTCAGCATTGACTACAAAGCCAAGCAGATGAGCGTTAAGGGCGTTACGGTCAAGCAGGGCGATCTGATTACCATCGATGGCTCAAAGGGTGAAATTATCCTTGGCGAAGTGCCCACGGTACAGCCTGAGCTATCTGGCGATTTTGCGACGATTATGGAATGGGCGGATTCAATGCGGACGCTCAAAGTCCGGACGAATGCCGAAACGCCGCTTGATGCGCGCACAGCGGTGAAATTCGGGGCGGAAGGCATTGGTCTGTGCCGCACCGAGCATATGTTCTTTGATGCCGAGCGCATCATTGCCATGCGCGAGATGATCGTTGCCGAGGATGAGGCCGGTCGTCGCGCAGC
>CAYZXV010000049.1:0-8375 GCA_964482525.1 uncultured Rhodospirillaceae bacterium
GGAACCTCATCGATAAGTCCGTTGGTATAGGATGGGACAATGATCGTCTTGTTCGTATATCCAATGGCAACAGTCCTCACGGTATTTCCATTCGCGACAAGAATGTCGAGAACCTGTTTGAGGGATTTTCCTGTTTCAAGGAAGTCTTCTACCAAAAGAAGTTTCTTGTTTCTTAGGGCTGGGTTTGGTTCGTTATAGGTAACAAGGCTCGTTCTTGCGGCGTCCTCATATCCAAGTCCGTAACTATAGAGTTTTTTGATCCCAAGGGATTTCGACAGTAGACGGGAAGGAATCCATCCGCCACGTGCAATGCCAACGATACCGTCTGCATGAAAGTCATCTTCCTTCATGAGTTCAGCGACTTGTGCGACAGCCTTTTCGAACTCTTCGTATGTCATCTTCTCTCGCGTTTGTTTTATAAAGTGCGTCCTACTTCAGCCCCAGAAATTTCTCTAACCAGTGGATATCATAGTTGCCGTTGATAAAGTCCGGCTGGTTGATAATCTTGCGGTGCAGGGGCAGGGTGGTATCGACCCCATCGATCACGAACTCTTCCAAGGTGCGACGCAGGCGAAGGATGCATTCGTTTCTTGTTGTCCCGTGAACGATCAACTTGGCAATCATGCTGTCGTAATAGGGCGGGATCGTATAGCCCTCGTAAATGGCGCTGTCGACGCGGACACCAAGACCGCCCGGAGCGTGGAAGTTCTTGACCTTGCCGGGCGAAGGCAAGAACGTCTCCGGGTTTTCTGCGTTGATACGGCATTCGATGGCGTGGCCATAAAACTCGATATCCTCTTGTTTATAGTTTAGCGGCAAACCGGCCGCGACGCGGATCTGTTCGCGAACAAGGTCGATGCCGGTGACCATCTCGGAGATCGTGTGTTCGATTTGCAGGCGTGTGTTCATCTCGATAAAGAAGAACTCACCGTTCTCGTATAGGAACTCCATGGTCCCAACGCCGCGATAGCCCATCTTGCGCACGACATCGGCGGCCAGTTTGCCGATTTTTTTGCGTTCGTCGGCGTTGAGGCCGGGTGAGGGGGCTTCCTCGATGACTTTCTGGTGGCGGCGTTGAAGCGAACAATCGCGCTCGCCAAAGTGCACCGCGTTACCATGCGTATCGCCAAGAAGCTGGACCTCGATATGGCGCGGCTTGGATAGATACCGCTCCATATAAACTTCGTCATTGCCAAAAGCGGCGCGAGCTTCGCCACGCGCAAGCTTATAGGCCTCCTCAAGCTCATCGGGGCTGTGAGCAACCTTCATGCCCTTACCGCCGCCGCCAGCCGCAGCTTTGATAAGGATCGGATAGCCAGTTTCTTCGGCAACCTTCTTCGCGTCTTCGAGCGTGGGCACGCCGCCTGCAGAACCCGGCACAGTTGGCAGGCCGTATTTCTTGACAGTCGTTTTGGCGGTGACCTTGTCACCCATCATGCGGATATGCTCCGCCGTTGGGCCGATAAACGCGAAGCCATGTTCTTCAACCATTTCGGCAAAGGTCGCATTTTCTGACATAAAGCCGATGCCCGGATGAATGGCGTCAACGCCCGTGATCGCTGCGGCAGTCAGGATCGCGGGAATGTTCAGATAACTATCCCGTGCGGCGGGCGGCCCGATGCAAACGCTCTCGTCCGCAAGACGAACATGCATCGCATCGGCGTCGGCGGTAGAGTGCACGGCGACGGTGCGAATGCCCATTTCGCGACAGGCGCGATGGATGCGAAGAGCAATTTCACCGCGATTGGCTATCAGGATTTTTTCGAACATGGCACTAAGCAATCACAACCAGCGTTTCACCGAACTCGACCGGCTTGGCATCGCCAATCAGTATCTCTGCGATGGTTCCGGCCACCGGCGCCTTGATGGGATTCATGACCTTCATGGCTTCGATAATCAACAGCGTATCGCCAGCCTTGACCTTGTCGCCAACCTTGACGAAGGAGGGCGCGCCAGGTTCGGGGGCAAGGTATACCGTGCCAACCATAGGCGAAGTTACAGGCGTTCCATTGACGGTTGGCGCGGTTGGTGCTGCTGCGGGTGCTGCGGATTGAACAACCTGCGGCATTGCTGCTGGGGCGGCGGCAACCTGAACAACTGGCTGTGCGCCAACACAACGTATGCGCTTATCGCCTTCGGCATATTCGATTTCGGTCATGCCTGTTTCTTTAAGAAGCTCGGCCAAAGCGCGGACAAACTTCATATCCAACTGAAATTGACTCATGGGTGTATCCTTATGCTGTTCCTATACTTATTTCTTGGCCGCGCTACGTTCGGCTTCGACCGCCTTCTTCAAATCGGCATACGGGATTGCGCCGGAAAACAATTTGTCTCCCACCACAAAGGCCGGGGTGCCATAGATTGAAACATCTTTCGCAAGCTGCTGATTGGTTTCGAGAATCTTTGCGATTTTTTCATCTTTTGAATCTTTTTCCAGTTTCTTGACGTCAAGGCCAATAGTGCCTGCGATCTTAAGTGCGGCTTCCCGTGTCATGCGCTCTTTGGCGGACATAAGAGCCATGTGAAACTCGACGTATTTTCCTTGTTTCGCGCCTGCGAGCGCGATCTTGGCGATTTCAACTGAAGATTCACCGAATATGGGTAATTCTTTAAAGACGACGCGGACATTTTTGTCTTCGTCTAATAGTTTGGCAATGCCATCGCGGGCCATTTTGCAATAGCCACAGTTGTAATCGAAGAATTCCACGACGGTAACGTCACCCTTGGGATTGCCAGCAACGGGCGAGTCCGGATCTTTTTGGATACGGTCAAGGTTGCCTTTAACTGCTTCCTTGGCTTTGGCCGAGGTTTCCTTTTCCATCCGCTCTTTATAGTTCTCGGCGGCCTTAAAAATGATTGAGGGATCTTTGTCGATTAACAACTTCCGAACGACCTCTTCAACGGCTGCTTTTTGCTCATCGTTCAGGGCGTCAGCGGCATAAGAGGGGGCGGGGCTGACGAGCAGGGCAGCGGCCAACAGGAGCATGGAAGCATACGTCATAAAAAACCTCTTTTTTTGATGGGTTGTTCCTTGGGGCGAAGAAGCAGGCCACATGACCAACTTTTCCCTCGGAAGTCAATAATTGCACGTCAGTCCTTAATATCCTTTGTTGACGAGCGGATATCTTGGGCGCGTATCCAGTACGGAGAGCCTTTTTCTAGAGCTTGGATGGCGCGTTCAGCATAGCGTTGGGCGTCCTTGTCCTTACCCATGGCCACGGCTTCCTCAGCAAGGGCATAGAGTGTAAGGCCTTGATATTTATTTATACTATCTAATTTGCCCATTTTGCCCCAGGCTGTCGCGAGAAATCGCCAAGCTTGCGGGTTGCGCTCCTCAAGCCTTCTGGCCTGCATAAGCTGTTCGATGGCCTCTGCAAGTGTGACGCGATCATTGCCAAGCTCAAGAAGGGCATGACCATAAGCAAGACGGAGTAGAGCAGAATCGGGACGCAACTCGACAGCTCGTTTATAAAGGGCAGCGGCTTCAGCGACGTTCGCTTTTTCGAACAAAATCTGTGCTTTTTGTTCAAGATAGAAGGGGTCGTTGGGCTTTACCCTAAGTAACCCATCCAAAAGGGCCAAAGCCTTTGCGGGTTGATTGGTCCGATAAAGGGCGATGGCGCGGGCATAACGGGCGGACTCGCGGGTGTCTTTGTCGGTATAGCGCAGCAAGGCTGTCTGGGGTCGCAAATAGCCGAGGAGCTTCGCTTTCACGCGTTCGTGTGCGTCTTGAAGAGTCTTGGGCAGTTTTTTTGTGCCACTGCCTTGATTATTCAGGTGGTGTTCGATTGCCGCCACGCGGTCCGAGGAAAGCGGGTGGGTGCGCACATACTCGCTTTGCCTTTCGAGCGGGAGTAAATCCTGCCCCGCCAGTTTCTTCATAAATCCAAGCATACCGTCTGCGCTCTGGCCCGTATGGTCTAAAAAGCGCAAGGCTGCAGCGTCTGCAGCAGATTCCTGAGCCCGTGAAAATTTGAACAATCCACGTTCAGCCATACTCTGCGCCCCCCCGACGGCCCCGATCGCAACGCGCGCGTCCCCGGCCGCAAGGCCCGCAACCAACCCTGCGATGGTTCCTAAAATAGCCTGAGCCGACGCATCGCGCATGGCGGCTTTGCCTTGGATCAAATGGCCGCCTGCGATGTGACCGACTTCATGGGCTAACACGGCTTGCAACTCTTCCGGTGTCTCTGTTTTTTCAATGAGACCCGTGAAGAAAAAGATATTCATCCCGCCAGCCACAAAAGCGTTGATGGCCGAGTCTTGGATGATCAGCAGGCTGATAGCATTGGATTCAAGCCCCGCAGCGCGAAAGATCGGATAGCCTAAATCCCGCAAATAGGACTCGATTTCTGCGTCGCGGATAAACGTCATCGACTCGCCACGGGCCCCCGCGCCACCAGTAGTGAGGCCAACAAGCAGGCATAGGATCAATGCGCGTTTCAGCATGGTCATATCCTGAGAAATTAATCGTTTTCTTTCCGCTCTTCGCCCTTTTGCTTGCCAAGGCGTTGCCCGATATTCCCAACAAGCTGTTCAAAGAACGTGGTCTCGCGGCCATAGGTTGGGGTATGCCGCGCCACAGGCGAAATCTCTGTGGTTTGTGAGGGGTCCAGCGTTTTGACTTCAGTGACGACACCGGCATCGTCAAAGTGGATTTCGACGGCGCGTTGATCCGTCACCTCAGGATCAAAGAACGAGGTTTGCTTTGTCGTGCGGCCAAAGTAGTACCAAGTTTTCTCATCGAATGTGGCCACCTGCGTTGGGGAGCCAAGGAGCTTGGCGACATCTTCGCGGGTGCTGATGCCTGTTTCGACTTTTGCGAGTTGCTCAGGGTCGACAAGTTGCCCACGCTGGGCGATCTTGGGGGCGCAAGCCGTGGTGGAGAGCAGGGCGGCGGCGACAAGGATCAGGGCGAAGGAACGGCGAATCATAAGACCTCGATGAGCGGTGGTGAACGGCGCGTAGGGCCGATGATGCAAGAATGTTATAGCCACTATGGCCTCCTTTTTGTTAGAGGTGAAGTAGAAAATAGAGGGATTCACTATCCCTCGTGGATCGGTTAAACAGCGAAACAACGACCATGAAAAAACGCATACAGGACAACGAACTCTCCCGTCCCCTCAAAACCGACAAGGTTCCCATGGGCGGGATCGAGGAACGTATCGTCGCGCGCCCCGAAGAACGCGCGGCGTTGGCCAAGCGCCTCGACCTTGTGGACCTCACGCGCTTTGAGGCCTTTTTAAATGTCGACCACGAACGCGACGGCATGTTCGTTGTAACTGGCTCCCTTTACGCCGAATTGGTCCAGCGTTGCGTGGTGACGCTGGAGCCAGTGGCGCAAACGGTACGCGACCGGATTGATATTCTTTTCGCGCCACCCAACCTCATCAAACGCGCCAAGGACGGCAATCTTGGCGACGGAGGCGAGGCCGACCCGCCAGAGCCCATCGAAAACGGGGTTATCGATCTGGGCGAGCTGGCTGTGCAGCATCTGGCGATGGCGATCGATCCCTATCCACGCAAGGAGGGGGTTGCATGGGAAGGCTACGAATCCAAGCCAGATGAAACGACGGCGGTACCACCCGAAAAGCGTAACCCGTTTGCCAAACTGACCTTGGTGAAGGGGGAGTGACGCCAAAGCCGGTTTTGTAAATAGGCAACAAAAAAGCCGCCCTGCGGCGGCGATTGGTTTTTAACTGCATCCCATATGACCCTGATTTCGGGCGCAACAAGACTTAGTTCTGTCAATACCACAAATAACGTTTCGATGTCAATACAAAAAAACACGTTAACCATAAAATATTTTTGATACTATATAATATCAATTAGATACTATGATTTTCTGCTCTAGGTTCTTGTGTGAAGGCAGCAAAAAAAAGTTATGAACCCCAAAAATCTTAACCTTTTGGCGTAAACACACAGGTCGTTTATGGGGGCGTCTCATCGCAGTTAAGTCCGATGGAGGGGACCAAAAGAGGCCCTGAAAGCATTAGCGCCCAAAGGGTGATCGTTAACCATATGATTTAACGTTAGAAAATATTTTTGTTTCGGGGCCGTTTTTATACGTAAAGGTAACTTTTTCTGCTATAATAGGGCCATATTCCATAGATCATATTGGATAAAGGAATTTGAACATGACGAAGCCAGTGACCCAAAAGATAGGAAGTTATTTTAGGAAGGCAGTTGTAGCGGTTGCAGGCGCAACTGTCCTTATGTCGTCTATGGCCGCTGGCAATGCGTTTGCGGCTGATCATCATCAAGGCGGCCCTCAACTTAAAACAGGGCCATCGCTTGGTATTATGGCAGCTCAAAACAACGCTGTCCTTCAGCAAAATGGGATTGCGCCTGATGGCGGTGTTGGTCTGAAAACCGAAAACGTTGGCGGTGACATTCTGCGCGATCGTATGGTAACGGAACAACTTAGCAAGCAAATCGGTAAGACCGTAAAGATGTCAGATGTTCCCGCTCCAAAGGTAGCTGAATCCAGAAAGCCGGGAATGAATGTGAAAGGGTTTCATTTGTAAGTCATAAATAAGTTATCCCTACACCCCCGCCTCAATTCCCTTGAGGCGGGGTTTTTGTTTGCGTGTTTTGTGCGGGGAGCAGGATAAAGACAAATCCCTCCCCCCTTGCGGTGGGCTCGACGCCGAAGGGCGTCGAGGGAAAAACCAGCACTTGCGTGTAAGCAAGTGCTTGGTTTTTTCAGGTGAGGGGTTGGCTTTCTTTGTAACCCCGCCCCTAACCCCTCCCCAAGGGGAGGGGGACTCCACCGTTTTTGCAGGTCGTGAGTTTCTTCTATGTTGAAATCAAAAAAATGCTTTTGCCGAGAAAGCGTACGAATCCCCCTCCCCTTGGGGAGGGGTTAGGGGCGGGGTAATAAACAAACAATTATCCCGCACCTCCATTTTCCTTCCCCCATTTCCATCCTTGGCGGGGCGGGGGAGGCGTGCTAAAGCTTTCTTCTTTCCCCCATTTCCCCAATTGCATGCGTTACGGAGACAGGCAGGATGAGCAAAGAGACGAACGAAACCGGCAAGCCGACAACGATTGACGTCAACGGCATTATGAAGCGGATTCCTCACCGTTATCCCTTTCTGATGATTGAGAAAGTGATCGACATTGTCCATGGCGAAAGCTGCACGGGCATCAAGAATGTTTCGGTCAACGAACCGTTTTTCCAAGGCCATTTCCCCGGCCACCCCATCATGCCCGGCGTGCTCATTATCGAGGCGATGGCCCAGACCGCCGCGACGCTGGTTGTGGACTCGATCGAAGGCGTCGATGCGGGTACGCATGTCGTGTACTTTATGACCGTTGAAAGCGCGCGCTTCCGCAAGCCCGTGTTGCCCGGCGACCAGCTTCACATCAAAGTGAAAAAGGAACGCCAGCGTGGCAATGTCTGGCGTTTCGCGGGCGAGGCGTTCGTGGATGACGGTTTGGTGGCCGAAGCCGTCTTTACCGCCATGTTGGTCCCCGACGCAAACCGGACGGCGGCATAAGATGGCAGTAAACATTCACGCAACCGCCATCATCGATCCCAAGGCTCAGCTTGGCACCGATGTTACCGTCGGTCCTTACTGTGTGGTTGGGCCGCATGTGCGCCTTGGCGACAAGGTTCAGCTTCTTTCCCACGTCGTGGTCGAGGGGCGTACAAGTGTTGGCGCGGGCACGGTGATCTATCCCTTCGCATCCATTGGCCACAGGCCGCAGGACCTGAAGTACCACGGCGAAGAATCCGCGCTTGAGATCGGCGAAAACAACCAGATCCGCGAGCATGTGACCATGAATCCGGGCACCGAGGGCGGCGGCATGCTGACCAAGGTCGGGAATAACGGCCTATTTATGATGAGCGTGCATATCGCGCATGATTGCATGATCGGCAACAATGTCGTGATGGCGAACAATGCGACGCTGGCCGGACATGTGCATGTGGGCGATTACGCCGTGATCGGCGGGCTTGCGGCGGTGCATCAGTTTGTGCGCATCGGCGCGCATGCGATGATCGGCGGCATGTCGGGCGTTGAAAGCGACGTGATCCCCTATGGCATGGTGAAGGGCGACCGTGCCTATCTGGCTGGCCTGAATGTCGTGGGGCTTGAGCGGCGTGGATTCTCGCGCGATGACATCCATGCGCTACGCAGCGCGTATCGCATGTTGTTTGCCAAAGAAGGCACGATGGCTGAACGTGTTGATGATGTGGCCGAGCACTATGGGAAGCAGACGCTTGTGGAGTCGATGCTCGCGTTTATTCGCTCCCGTGCCTCCCGCGCCCTGTGCCAACCGGATAAGGATGAGTAGGGGAAGGGCCCTCCCCTTGCGGGAGGGCCGAAAAATGCGTAAGCATTTTTCGGGGAGGGGTTAGCGTGTGTCTT
>CAYZXV010000050.1:0-8225 GCA_964482525.1 uncultured Rhodospirillaceae bacterium
ATTTCAAGCAAACGTAAGACCGAGGTCGTGTCAGGCACAAAAACCGGCGACCGCATCAGGCTTTTGAGATCAAATGCGGTTCCGGTCAGAGCGGCATTCAATAAATCTTTGGCATAGACAACACCGACCACTTCCTCCATATCACCGCGCGCAACAGGAAAACGGCTATGGCCGCTTTCGACGATTTCTCTCATAACGTCCTGTGGCTTATCCCCGACCCCAAGCCACATCATATCGATGCGCGGCGTCATAATCGTGCGCACGCTCCAATCCGCAAGGCGCATCACCCCTTCGATCATATCTTTCTCGGCCGGTTTAAAGACACCTTTTTCCGTGCCCTCGGCGATGAGCGTTTTTATTTCGTCCTCAGTCACAGCCGACTCGCTTGCGCCATCGAGATTCAAAAAGCGAAGAGTCATGTTGGTCGAGGCCTTAAGAACCCAGACAACCGGCAAGGCCGCACGGGTAATCGCATCCATAATCACGGCCACACGGACAGCAACTGGCTCCGCATAGGCAAGCGCAATGCGCTTTGGCACGAGTTCGCCAATGATCAATGTCAAATAACTTACCGTTCCAACGACCAAGGCAAAGGCCACGGCCTCGCCATAGGGCGCGATTAAGGGCGTTTCATTGAGGAGAGCTCCCAAAGGATCGGCCATCCGAGCGCCAGAAAACGCCCCCGCCAAGATAGTGGAAAGCGTTACGCCGATCTGAATTGCGGAGAGATAGGCGCTTGGATCCTCAGACAGCGCCAACGCCAAGCGCGCGCCCTTGCTTTTCTTTTCCTCGGCCATTTGGCGCAGGCGCGGACGACGCGCCGAGACAATGGCCATTTCGGCCATCGCGAAAAACCCGTTCATAAGAAGGAGAAGGACGATTATTAGAAGATCGATCAACACAGCCGCAAGGGTTCCAATCCCAAAAATAGAAAGACCGATCCTAGCGGTTTTAACGGAGAAAAGGAAGGGGCTCTTGACGAAAGGGCCAAAAACAGGCACCTCACTTCCCATGACCAAAACCATCGCATTTCAGGGCGAATCTGGCGCCTATTCCCATCTAGCCTGCCGCAGCGTCGCACCACAGGCTACCCCCCTTCCCTGCCCTGCTTTCGAGGATGTTTTTGATGCTGTCCGCGAGGGCCGCGCCGAACTTGGCATACTGCCCGTCGAAAACTCCATCGCTGGCAGGGTCGCTGATGTGCATTACTTGCTGCCGGAAGGCGGACTGTTCCTCGTAGGCGAGCATTATCAGGATATTACGCACCACCTTCTCGCCCTCCCCGGCACTAAACTGTCCGATATCAAGACGGTGCACAGCCACCCGCAAGCTCTCGCCCAATGTCGTCAATGGTTGCGTGCACATGGGATGACACCGGTCACAAAATCCAACACGGCGCTCGCCGCTGCCGAGTTGGCCTCGACCCTGCGTGATCCAACGGTGGGCGTCATCGCCTCTGAAGTTGCGGGTGAGACCTATGGCCTTCAAAGTCTGGCCGCCGATATTGCGGATTTAAAGAATAACACAACGCGGTTTTTGATCCTGGCCAAAGACCCGCTACCAGCCGCCGCGCCGGATGCAGATGTTGTTACCTCTCTGATCTTCCGCGTACGCTCGGTTCCCGCCGCGCTGTATAAGGCTTTGGGCGGGTTTGCGACCAACGGCGTCAACATTACGAAACTGGAAAGCTATCTTGTCGGGGGACGGTTTACGGCCGCGCAGTTCTACCTTGACGTTGAAGGCGCGCCAGAGGGCACACCACTTAAAAATGCACTCGAAGAGCTAGCCTTTTTCGCGCATGAGGTTAAAATCCTTGGCACCTACCCCGCCAGCCCCTTTCGTCATCAACAGGGATAACGCCCGTGACCCTTACCAAAGATTCTATTAAATATTTCATCATCCGCTTCTTCGCCATAATCGGCCTCGTCATGACGGTCAGCATCGGCCTTGGCGCATGGGGGACGTGGCATTATTTCTTTGGTAAAGGTAGCGTTGAAGAACCACCCAAAGAAATGGTTCTTACCCTTGATTTCACGCGACCTGTCGCCGAAAAATTGCCGGATTTTAGCCTTTCACTCCCCGATCTTCTTAATGAAGAATCGTCGATGCCTCTCATCTATATCCTCCGTGCGCTCGACCACGCTGGACGTGATCCAAAGGTCAAGGGTGTAATTGCGCGTTTTGGCATCGAGGACCCTTCACTTGTCCATGTGCAAGAAATCGGAGCAGCACTCGAAACTTTCCGCAAATCTGGCAAGTTTGCCCATGCCTTCGCCACCAGTTATGGCGATTTTGCGCCCGGAGGAAATAGCTATCTGCTTGCTGGCTTGTTCGACACACTCTGGTTACAGCCTATTGGCGCGGTAGGCCTGTCCCCCCTGCGCGTCGAGGCCCCTTTTGGTAAAACCGCCCTTAGTAAGTTGGGTGTTGAAACCGATTTCATGCGTCGTGAAGAGTATAAATCCGTGATGGAAAACGTCGCGCGCGACTCGTTTTCTGACCCCGTTAAAGCCAACATGGCAGCCATGCTGCAAAGCTTAAACAATCAACGCACCAACCTTCTTGCTCGCGGGCGCGGCATCGACGCGCTGACCGCAACCGCCATACTGAACCAAGGGCCGTTTACAGCAGAAGAAGCCATCACCCACAAACTGGTGACAAAGCTTGGCTATGAGGATGAGTTCAGCAAATCCATCGATGATATGGCCGGAAAAGACGCAGAGTCTGTGGATCCCATGACCTATCTTTATTATCGCGGGATCGATCTGGCCCACAAGGAACCAAAGAAAACCATCGCCCTAATCCATGCGGAAGGCATGATTATCGATGAAGCGCCCAGTGGCCCCTCACGCCTTGCCGAGGACGGTGTCATCGACACGCAGGCCATTGTCGATGCGTTTGCCGAAGCGGCAGAGAACAAAGAAATCGACGCCATTTTATTCCGCGTCGATAGCCCCGGCGGGTCCCCCGTCGCGTCGGAAACCATTCGTCACGCCCTGGTGAAAGCCAAAGAAAAGGGCAAGCCTGTCTATGTTTCTATGGGTGCCGTCGCGGCCTCTGGCGGTTACTGGATCTCTATGAATGCGGACCGCATTATCGCCGATCCTGCGACCATCACGGGCTCCATCGGCGTTATTGCAGGCAAATTCGTTCTGGACGGTATGTTTAAAAAACTAGGCATCGTCTTCGACACAATCTCGCCAGACGGCAAAGAGAACCCTTGGTCGATGGCAAAGCCGTTTAATGATCAAAGCCGCGCGCGCATGAACGCGATGCTCGATGCGACTTATAAAGCCTTTACGGAAAATGTTGCCGCCGCAAGAAAATTATCGCCAGAGAAAATGCCCGACGTCGCGAAAGGACGCGTTTATACAGGCGAGCAAGCACTCAAAGTTGGTCTGGTCGACGAGCTTGGTGGGCTCGATGTTGCCTTGACATCTCTTAAAAAACAACTCGGCCTTACTCAAGAAGACCTTGTGGCGTTACACCAACTTCCGGCGCCAGAAACACCGGAAACGATTGTCCTGCGTATCCTGAAAAGTCTGCGGTTCGGCGGGGCGATGGCGACAGATTTCCTTGGTCAATGGCAAAAGGTGATGACAACGCTCAGCCCATGGCTGCACGAGATTCAAAACGCCACCTCGCCGATGAGCGCGACGCTTCCCCTCGTCTTCCGTTTGCACTAGGACCTTTATCTACGCCACAGATGCGGTACCAAGCTTGCGCAGATGGTCCATGATATGCTGCTCAAAGCATCGCTGGGTCGGGCTACGATCAAGCCGCTTGGCCGCGAACCGCTCCATTTCTTCTTTAAGCGAGCGGCGCCATGCTGGATCGTCGATGAGGCGAAGCGTTGCGTTCGTAAGGCCTTCTTCGTCATCCCAGTCAAAGCAAAGCTCTGGGTTCGTGAGAATCTCGCCAATCGGCAGCAGATGCTCATTCGTGTAAAGATCAAGAAAATCTTCGGACCTATTGCGGCAAATGACCGTTGGAATACCAAGGTTCATGGCTTCGGTCAGGTTAAAGCCGCCGCCCATCGGGATGGTATCAAGGACAATGTCCGCCATGGCGAGCACATCCAAATGATCGTTTCGCCAACCAAGGAAATGGATCCTCTCGCGCAAGGCGGACGGCACGTTAGCCTCAACCCACGGCGCGACGTCATGCGCCTGCGGCCCGATAATCGCAATATGGGTCTTCGGACGCGCCGAAAGGATTGCGGCCACAATGCGCCAATAGGGATGGAACTTGTATTTCAGGGGCCTGCCTGACGAAATGATCAAAACAGCGTCCTTGGGAACACCGACTTCGCTTCGCGCGATCGGGCGACTTGGTTTTTCAAACCGCCCCGCAGGCATAAAGTCAGGCACGCGGTGCGTTTGGCACAAACTGTCCATCACCGGATAGTCCAGCCATTGGATGGCAAAATCCAGAAGCGGGCTTGAATAAATATCGATATCGCCAAAGCCAAGGCCAACGAGCAACGGCGCGGGGCGCAGCGCCGCAAAGAGCACGGGCGTGCTCGTCATCGTCGTGAAGATCATCGTATCAAACTGCTGCGCCGCAAGCTGCTCGACATAGCCTGTGATATATTCCTCGGTTGTTTGCGACTCATCGATGTCGGGCTGGAAAAACAGCTTTATACCCTTGCTCTCCAACGCCGTTAAACGCTGCGCTACACGCGCAGAAGCCATGGCCACGTGACGTTGCTGGGCCGAGGCTATCGAGACCTCGAACTGCGCCGGGTCATGTCCTTCGGCCAAAGCAAGCGCCGAGTCAAACAGCGGTGAATAATCTTCGCCAACTTCGGCGGACAGCACATAGCACAGGCGGATCCGGCGTCCTTCAAGGGGCAGTTGCAGCGCCACCTTGGGCTGCAAAGGTTTCAAAAGCTTCTGAAGCATCTTGAGCAGGTAATAATCCTGAAACGGGGCATAAGACACCCCGGCGTTATAGGCGAGATAGGCATAACGGTGCGAGACAGTTACAAGCTCCATCACATAGGAGATATTGGTCGTGCGCTCGGCCTCCATCAGCGCATCGCGAATAAACGTCCATGTTGTGGCGTCGGGAATAGAACCGGAATAGTGCTCTGCCAGAGCCAAAAACGCGCTGTGGTCATGCATACCAATCTTCCACAGTTTTTTCCGCATCGTGATGGCAAAATCGCCCCGCGCACGGTCAAGAAATCGGATCAGGAAGAACCCATAGATAAAGCGGCGCGTTTCAATTGCAGGCGTACAAAACAGCGTGAGCAAGGCGCTTCGGTCAAATTGACCCGTGCGATCAAACGTATCGATGATCGCCTCGCACTGCCCCATGATCGTGTCATACGAATCCGGCATGCCAGAGGCGTGGGATCTCAAGGACGCCGCCTCATTCCCATTGATATAGACAAGCGGGATGTTGTGTTTTTGCGCCGCGCGTCGGTCTTCGCGATGTAAGGTCGCAAGATAGAGGATCGTTGCAGCGTCCCCGCCGCACACTTCAAGAAGCTGGGCCATCAACCCCTGCGCCCCAAGCCAAGTTGCACCAACAAGAACCGTCGCGCCCTGCAAATGATCGGCAACCTCTAATCCTAACGTCTTGAGAAAAACCTCCCGCGCGGCCTCTGTTTGGCACAGAAACACGAGGGCCATCCCCCGTGCGCGCGCCGCGTTGATCAGACCCACAACTTCCTGCTCATGATGAGCGCAGGTCGGCTCGCCCAAGCCCGCCGGATAAGGAAGCAATGTCCCGGCAAGGTTCAGGGCCAAGCATTTGAACCGTCCGGTTTCGATCAAATGCCGCGCGCTGAGAAAACAGGTTGGCGTCGCCAGAGGGGTGTGCATGAAGGGTCCGTTGCAATTGCCATGACTGGTCACATGGCTTGACACCGTAGGGCAAAACCTCAATGATGTCATCCCCAAACCCTCACAAAGCCTTGTTTTCCGGAGTGCGCAATGCCGCCCAAGGGTCTTTTTACCGACTATCTGACCGCCGATTTTCCATCGCAGATCGTCGTCGACGTCACGGAGTTTTGTAATCTTTCCTGCGTCCATTGCCCCTATGTCTCCCTTGTTAAGCCAAAGGGCAAGGCGCGTCACATGCTCCCCGCCGCTTTGCACAGAAAACTTGTGGACGAGATCAAAGAGGTTGGCCTGCGCTCCTGCCGTTTTGTCCGCTATACCGGCGAGGGCGAGCCCCTGCTCCACCCCCAGATTATGGACTTTATCGCGGATATGGCAGCGATTGGCATGCCCACGACGCTGACCACCAACGGCCTTTTGCTCACAGAAGAACGCTGCCATGAGATTATCAAGGCCGGCACCGCCGCCGTGGATATCAGCATCGACGCCTTTCACCCCGAAACCTATGCCAAAATCCGCGTTGGCGGTGCGCTTGAAACCGTGAAGGCGGGCGTCCTTCGCCTCATCGCCATGAACAGAGCCGCCGGGGGCAAGATGAAAATCATGGCGAGCTTTATCCATCAAAACGATAACCAAGGCGAAGCCGAGCCCTTCAAAGCCTTTTGGCAGGCGCAAGGCGTCGATCAGGTTTTTGTGCGTAATTTGCACTCCTGCGCGGGGTTGCTGGCGGATACGGCCAAGCAATTGTGGGCCGCTGCGCCAAGCCCGCGCACGCCGTGCCTATACCCGTGGGAACGCTTGCTGCTCAAACCGGATGGCCTTGTCGATTTTTGTCCCTCTGACTGGAAACACGGGTCACTGGTCGGCGATTATGCGAAAGAATCCATCGTTTCCATGTGGCAGGGCGAGAAGATGACGGCGCTGCGCGAGGCGCATCAGAAAAACGATTTCTCATGCCACGCGCTTTGCGGCGCATGCCCGGATTGGTCGACGACCTATTGGCCCGGCGAGGGCCGCACCTATGCAACGGCCGTGCATGAAATCGCGCCCGATCCCGCCGCGCAACCGGGCAGCAAAGGGTAATCCCCATGGGTATGGTTCCCTTTAGCGCCGCGCCGTTATTTCTTGAAGGCGCTCGCGCGCCCTTTTCCGGCACGATGGTCCAATTGGGACGGCAGGATATTTTCTTCTCGCGCGAGGAGTTTGTGCACGCCGCGCAGCTGTGCGGCCTTACGCCCCGTGAGGAACCGCGCCTGCCCACCCTTTCCCTGCGCCCGCATTGCGAGAAAGAGGTGATCACGGATCAGGAGTTTTTCCTGCGCCTTGGGTTCGACAAGGTCTACGCGCTGGACTTCTTTGACGATCATAAGGAGAACGGCATTGTCGCCGACCTGAACCGCGAGGATGCGGCGGCGGGCTATGACGGCGCGTTTGACTTCGTTTTGGACGGCGGCACGATCGAGCATATTTTTCATGTTCCAAATGTGCTGAAGACCATTCACCGCCTACTTAAGGTCGGGGGGCGCGTCATGCATTTCGCGCCAGCCTCAAATATGGTGAACCATGGGTTCTACAGCTTCTCGCCTGCCCTCTTCCTCGATTACTATCGCGCGAATGGCTATGCGCTACGTTCGGTGCAGTTGCAAAGAATCCAACCCGGCTCGCTCTGCCACACTTGGGTGATCGACCTCTATCCCGACGAGCAAGGGCTTGGCGAGCTTGTCTCGCGCACGGGCAGCTTGGATGATTTCGCGTATAATGTGCTTGTGGTCGCGGAAAAGACCGCAGACTCGCGCAGCGATCAAATCCCCGCGCAAGGGATCTATAGCAAGCCGCCCGTGAGCCCCGTGCCGCTTCAGGTCGGATGGGTCAATGCACCCGCCACCCACGACCGCCCCACCCTGCCGTGGCGGAAGTTGGGGTGTTTGGGGGGGGATGACTATTAACGAATAGCAATAGCTTTAGCGGTTACAAGATAAAATATCTTCAGTGCTGTCAAAAACCTATTATAGTAAATTGTAACTTACAAACAGAAGGATTGACCTTAACATCATGATTGATATATATTTTTTATGTGCTCTTTGTACGTTTACCAATAGGCCTATGTAACATGGTGGATAATCTTCCTGTAAACTCTCTACGCCTAATCGAACCTAAATTTGGCTCCAGTCTAACAGGGATCGTCGTGGAGCTTGAACGTCTACGAAGCTTGCGTCTTTCGGGAGATACCCCACCCGCCATATTCTATCAGATCAAAGATATTTTTCACCTCTTGGAAAGCATTGGCTCAGTTTATGGGGGGACTGTCATTCAAAATCCTGTGGGGAAGCTGTTGAAATTAAAAAGGGCCCTGACGGGCCCATTTTAATTTCAATG
>CAYZXV010000051.1:0-8123 GCA_964482525.1 uncultured Rhodospirillaceae bacterium
GCTTCTCAAGGTTTGCGGCATAGGGAATTGGCACATCCTCGCCGCATACCCGTACCATGGGCGCATCGAGGTGGTCAAACGCATACTCCATCATTTGGGCCGCTATTTCCGATCCAATACCCGCAAATGGCCAACTTTCCTCTACACTCACAAGGCGGTTGGTTTTTGCAACGCTGGCGATAATTGTTGCGGTATCCAAAGGTCGGATTGAGCGTAAGTTGATAACTTCAGCCACAATCCCCTCCCCCGCCAACTGTTCCGCTGCCTCAAGTGCCAAGCCAACCATACGAGAGAACGCGACGATCGTAACGTCCGAACCTTTGCGCATGATGCGGGCTTTACCAATTGGAACGATAAAGTCCTCTTCGTCCGGCATCTCAAAACTTTGACCGTATAAAATCTCACTTTCAAGACAGATCACAGGGTTTGGGTCTCTGATCGCAGCCTTGATAAGTCCTTTGGCATCCGCGCAGTCATACGGCGCGACAACCTTAAGCCCCGGCACATGCGCATACCAGCTGGCGTAACACTGGGAGTGCTGGGCCGCCACGCGTCCTGCTGCGCCGTTTGGCCCACGAAACACGATGGGACACCCCATCTGGCCACCCGACATGTAAAGCGTTTTCGCAGCCGAGTTCACAATCTGGTCGATCGCCTGCATGGCAAAGTTCATTGTCATAAACTCAACGATTGGTATCAGCCCGCCAAAGGCCGCACCGACGCCAAGTCCGGCAAACCCCATTTCAGTAATTGGCGTGTCGATGACGCGCTTCTCGCCAAACTCGGCAAGCATGCCTTGGGTTACCTTATAGGCGCCGTCATATTGGGCCACTTCCTCTCCCATCAGGATAACATTGGGATTACGGCGCATCTCTTCGCTCATCCCTTCCCGCAACGCTTCACGTACGGTAAGTGTTTTGACCTTCTCATAGGATTCTTCTTCAAGGACAGCAGCCTGCTGAGGCTGTTCCTGACTTGATACATCACGAAATGAAGTCAGTTGAGGCTTCTCATCCTCGTTTTTTGTTGATGCGCTAGGCTTTACGATTGCCTCGCCTTCCCCTACCAGGGCTGAGGCATCCTCGCCCTCCTCAAGCAAAACGGCAATCGGCGTATTTACGGCAACCCCCACTGTCCCGGCAGGGATCAATATTTTTCCTATCACGCCATCATCATAGGCTTCGACCTCCATCGTCGCTTTGTCAGTCTCAATTTCAGCGATAACTTGGCCAGAGCGGATATCATCGCCCTCTTTCTTAAGCCACTTAGCAAGCGTTCCCTCTGTCATCGTTGGCGAAAGAGCAGGCATCAGTATCTGAATTGTCATGCGTTTTGTTCCCGTTCTTTAAAGGGCGCGATCTTCAATGAGCACATCTGTGTAAAGCTCAGAGGGATCGGGCTCTGGGCTTTCTTGCGCGAACTGAGCCGCGTCACTCACAATCAACTTAATCTCACGTTCAATCCGCTTGAGTTCATCTTCACTCGCCAGACCATCAGCGATAAGCTGGGCTCGAAGGCGGTCCACGGGATCACGCTCACTGCGCCAGCACTCAACCTCCTCTTTCGTGCGATACTTTCCGGGGTCAGACATGCCATGCCCCCGGTAACGGTAAGTATCCATTTCGAGAAGAACGGGCCCTTGTCCAGAGCGAGCATGATCAAGCGCTTCAATGGCTGCGGCGTAAACAGCCTGAACGTCCATCCCATCAACTTTTTTGCCGGGGATACCATATGGCTCGCCACGCCTGTACAATTCACCGACCGTGTGGCGGTTCTTACTGGTTCCCATGGCATACTGGTTGTTTTCGACAACAAAGACGACTGGCAGTTTCCATAGTGCTGCCATGTTAAAGCTTTCGTACACCTGCCCCTGGTTCATCGCACCATCACCAAAATAGGTCACGCAAACGTTCCCATCGTTTTTATATCGATGTGCAAAGGCAAGCCCACTCCCAATCGGAACCTGTGCCGCGACAATACCATGACCACCAAAGAAGTTCTTTTCCCGGCTAAACATATGCATCGAGCCGCCCTTGCCTTTCGAATAGCCGCCAATACGCCCAGTAAGTTCAGCCATCACCCCTTTGGGATCCATGCCAAGCACAAGCATCTGTCCATGGTCACGGTAAGATGTGATCACCGTGTCCGTATCGCGTTGAGCAAGCTGAAGCCCGACGGTCACCGCCTCTTGACCAATATAGAGATGGCAAAATCCATGAATCAGTCCCATCCCGTAAAGCTGGGCGGCTTTCTCTTCAAAACGGCGGATTAAAATCATCTCGCGCCATGCGCGTAACAGATTAAGGTTCTGATAAGCGATTTTCTCAGGCTCTATCAGTTTAATCTGAGCAGATGACTTCATAGATTGCCTCCTATCCTTCATTTAAAACCCCAGAATTCACGGTTAAATTACTTAAGCTGCCTTTAGATGTGGCAGCATCCTCAATTGATGCAGAACGACACCAAAATACAGCCTTAGGTTGTAATCGGTGAAAGTTCACAAAAGGATGTTATCCTTAGGGAGTTTTAGAGCAGGATGTCAAACCCCTTGTCGTGCAGTGCAACATACGACGTAATGTCTGTCAGTTTGCCTACCTGTCTATTGACTTACTCTCATTAAGAGCATCAGGAGTTAGGATGATGATTTCATTTGGCTTAGAATAATTCAGAAGCTCACGAGATTTTTCCTCTAGCAAATCAGGATCCATCGTATTGCTTCGCAATAGCTGGGTCCGATGCTGAAGCTCACGCCGCTCTAACTCAATTTTTTGTAATGTCGATTCGGCAGTTTGAACTTCATTTTGCATACGGATCATGGCTAGCAACCCTCGCTCGCCTTGTAGCGTATGATACAAAAAATACCCAACGATCAAAGCCCCTAAGACCGACCACAGTAGCTGACCAATCCATGTTTTCCCAACACGTCGCCGGCTCATATTTCTCAATTACCCCTCTTTGTATCGATATCCGACACCGTAGAGCGTTTCTATTTGCTCAAAATTATCATCAACAACACGAAACTTCTTGCGAAGTCGCTTGATATGACTGTCGATGGTACGATCATCCACATACACAGATTCACCGTAGGCAGCATCCATCAATTGGTCTCGGCTTTTGACATGCCCAACGCGTTGCGCCAACGCCTTGACAAGTAAGAACTCTGTGACCGTGAGATTTACGTCCTTTCCCTTCCAAGTGCATTGGTGGCGTGCGCTGTCTAGAACAAGATCACCCCTTGTAATTACGCTAGCAGCATCGACTGCTGGAGGGTTCAAGCGCAACTGCTCCCGCCGCAAGATGGCGCGAATTCGCTCAAGTAAGAGACGCTGAGAAAATGGCTTTGTGATGTAATCATCGGCCCCCATCGACAAACCCATAATTTCATCTACCTCCTCGTCTTTCGAGGTTAGAAAGATTACGGGAGTTAACTGTGTCGACGGATTCTGCCTCAACCGCTGAAGAAGCTCCATCCCTGTCAATCGAGGCATTTTGATATCAAGAACAGCAAGATCAGGCGGTCTTTGCGTAAGGGACCGTAAAGCTTCCTCTGAGTCCGAGTGCGTCCTAACATCGAACCCTTCGGCTTCAAGCGCCATACTAACCGAAGTCAGAATGTTGCGATCATCGTCTACAAGCACGATAGTCTGCGGCACATAAACCTCCCTAAAGGGCAAAAGTTAACCTTACATGGAAACCAACGTCTCCCAAACATGGCCTAGCGAGTTATTATGTCATATTTTGGCGGTTATGAAGGTTTTTTTTGGCACCTCTTACCGCAAGAATTATGGGACACGAAACTATTATTTTTTACCCCAAACCACAAGAACGTGATAAGGTGAGCCAATAAACCAAACACTTTAGGAACAAAATATATGATTAAGAACATAAGATTAGAGGCAAGGCACATCGCCTCGACACCTGAACCATCCCCTGGAACACCAAAAGCAATTAATCATGTATTCTGGCAAACGCAAACCATGCTGAGAGTCATAAAAATAATAAAAACTAAGAATGAGACTAATGCCGAAAGAATTTATGACACTATCCCAATAATCATATGCAACGCCAAGCCACGACATCGAGCCTTCAGGCTTAAGAAAGCTATACGTCAATACGAAAAACACCACATGTAAAATGTATATAATATTTTCTTCACACAATGGGGAGGGATTCGCGTATAATGTGTTCTTCTCTCAAATACGGAATGCTGGTTCATGAACAATAACGTCATTGAATTCAATGAGTTCACTGTATCTACTGGGTGTGATAACCCGCATATTTCTTGCTGGCTTTGTCAAAAAGCAACCTCTCTTCGAGCTCTTTTTTGCCAGCATTGTGGAACAATCCAGCCTGTGCGCCCCCTGGACCACTTTGCCCGGCTTGGTCTTGAACGACGCATAGACATTGACTCTGACCTTCTAGAACGCCAGTACACATCCCTTAAGCGCACCCTAACACCAGAACGTTTTGCAATCCGTGGTCTCGGCGAACGTGGTCATGCAGCAAAACAAATGGAAGCTATTGAGACAGCATATCAAACGCTAAGAGAACCTTTAAAACGTGGGCGCTATTGGCTGGCCCTCCATGAAAAAGAAATTCAGGAAGCAGAAAGCACAAATCCACTCGTGAGCGAAATGAAGCAAGAGCTGGACAACGCCATTGCCGCAACCCAATGCGACCGGATCGCACAAAAAGCTGGCCAGGCAATGGAACAAGGTGTTGTCAGTTTGATGCAAGCACTTCGCGGTCAGAAATGGCAACTCGCAAACGCCATCTTGCTTGAGGTCGACGGTCTTGAATCGATCCTCAGCGAGGTTCGTGACCGACGCTCAAGCCTAGCGCCTCACACACAAAACGCAGCAGGTCCAGAAGATCTTACGCGGGTCAAATAGACAACATCACCACGATTATTTGATGAAACTATTTGGGAAAGACGACGACCATATTTATGATTATTCATAGAATGTTAAGGATACATTATGTTTAGAAACGACACGCCCTCCCGTATAGTGAGAATATCACAAGTTCATGCACAAGTCATGGGATGCCCCAGCACAAATCCGTTTAAAAGGACCCGGGACATTGTACTAAAATGGGCAGAAACACGCTCTGTAGTTCTCCCGTCAGAAGCATGGCAAGGAGAGCCTTTTGAAATCAATCCCCCCGGTCCCTTACTGCATGTAATCACCCACCCAAATATTTGGGCGATGCAATTCGCCCATGGTGACGAACAAAACCGTTACTGGACAACAAACGCAACAATTATCAGACATAAAAACCAAGTTCATATTGGTTCCACTGTCGTTTGCAGCTTGCCAAAGACGGCACTTACCCCGGCAAGAAGTGTTCCGTCATTTTACAAAGAAATTAACAATGACATGGGGCTATCAGATCACGGGCATAAACTGGGCATGCTATCATTCGCCTCAGACAAGAACCAGACCGACCGCCTGTTATCATTCCTGCAATGCAAGACGCGCACTAAACCTGTCGTTGTCATTTCATTACTCGATGGAACAAATGCTTCTCCCATAGAGCCGTCCAAGCTTGCAAAGAAACTAGGGCCATTAGCACACGTCTATGTTATCACACCAGATATGTCCCGGCATCTTACCATAAAAACAGCAAAAGAATGGAGCGTATATCAAGGCGCGATCCGCACATACCTTTCCCAATATGATCCATCAACCGATGACCCATACAAGCATCCCTTGGAAACGTACCCTGAAATTAAGTCCATGCAGCAGCGGCAGCCTAACTACATGGATTTTGTGTTCGAACGATGCGCAAGAATTGGAGCTGAAACGCCGCCTGAGCAAAGCCTCCCAAGTTTCTCACGCGTGAAAAAAGAGATAACAACATCACGTATTCAGAAGCTCACGGCAACGCCAAACAGGGATATGCAAATTACCGATGGGATCATCGACTCACTGCAAAAAGAAAACCAAGAATTATGGAATGACAACGACAGGCTCGAATCCGCACTTACTGGCAGCCACAAAACCATTGAAAGCTTGAAAGCAGAACGGGTTTCACTCCTCAGCATAATCACAGGTCTAAAACGAAAAGAAAAATCATCACAAGGAATAGACCTAATCCAACTCTGGAAGAAGGCAAGCCCAGAAATTACACGATATATCCCCAGTGATCTTTCAAACTTAGGGAGTTGGGTGGAGGAGCATCTTACTGGGCACTTGATCCTATTGCCGAGAGCCCTGCAGGCAGCAAAAAAATCAACCTATAAAGATTCATCTCTTATCTATAAAACCCTCCTTCTTCTTGCTTGCGAATACAGAGACCAATTTATCAACGCTAATGGAGCTCGAAAAGCCTTCGATCAAAAAAGGGAAGCTCTTGGTCTTGCCATCGGCAAAAGCTTTAATAAATCCCCCGGCGTAAAAACAGATGCGTACACAGTTAATTACGGTGGTGAGAATAAGGTGTTGGAATGGCATTTGAAAAAAGGAAATTCGCAAGATCCGAGTAATTGTTTCCGCACATACTTCTTCTTTGATGAAGAAACAAAGCGGCCAGTCGTCGGATATCTTCCCGGCCATTTAGATAATAGGTTAACTACCTAATTCGCCTTATTTGCCCATGAGAGCACGCGCAAACTCGTCGGGATCAAAGGGCTGAAGGTCCTCACTCTTTTCTCCAACGCCTACAGCGTGGATGGGTAATTTGAACCTGTCGGCTAGCCCAACTACAACACCACCCTTTGCACTACCGTCCAGTTTTGTGAGAACAAGTCCTGTAACTTGTGTCATTTTCTTAAACGTATCAACCTGAGCAAAGGCATTCTGACCAGTTGTCGCATCCAAAACAAGCAATGTCGCATGAGGAGCTGTCGGGTCCAGTTTTTTAATTACTCGCACTACCTTTGAAAGTTCCTGCATCAAGTCAGATTTATTATGTAGTCTTCCTGCGGTATCGATCATAAGAATATCTGCAGATTCAGCTCTAGATTTCTCTAAGGCACGATAAACTAAAGCAGCCGTATCACTGCCTTGGGCTGCTGCTACGACCTCACAGCCCGCCCTGCCCCCCCACACCTCTAGTTGCGCAATTGCAGCAGCACGAAACGTATCGCCTGCAGCCAAGATCACGCGTTTCCCCTCTGAAACATAACGCGCGGCCATCTTACCAATCGTTGTCGTCTTTCCAGCTCCATTGACACCAACCATTAATATTACAAATGGTTTCATGTTTTGATCAATAACGAGCGGAATTGCAGTAGGTCGTAGAAGAGAGGCCATCTGCTCTGCTAACGCAGAACGGACCTCATCTTCTTCTATGTTTTTACCAAAACGCTCATTACCAAATGCAGCAACCAAACGGGCTGATGTTGAGGGTCCTAAGTCTGCGGCAATCAATAATTCTTCAAGCTCTTCTAGGACAGTCTCATCTAACTTTCGCTTTATAAGAATATCTGCAATGCCTTGGGTAACTTTAGTGCTTGTCTTAGACAAGCCCTCTCTCAAAGCAGATAACCAGCTTTTCTTCTCGATCTGTATCATTTACACACCCTGGACGCTTTAAGGCGCTCTCCCTCTCTGGCCATAATACGGACGGCAATCACAGAGCCAGTTGTCGCCTCAACATCAAGATTGACTTCAGCAAAGCTTGGTGTTCTTGCAAAAAATGGCTGTTCGACATGAACCTCAATGATCTTTCCGACTAAGCTATCAAGATGCGCATGAACAGCTTTAACTCCCTTTTCTCTCAAAGCAGCAGCACGCAATCGTCTAATACCCATGCCAATCTGTGGCATACGAGAGGCTGGCGTTGCATCACGGGACGAATAGGGAAAAACATGAAGCCATGTTAGACTGGCTTCATCTACAAGCCGTAACGTATTCATGAACATCTCTTCAGTTTCAGTAGGAAACCCTGCAATTAAATCGGCCCCAAAAACAATCTCAGGACGGCCCGATCGAATGCGATTGCAAAGATCTATCACTTGTTGCCTCCGGTGGCGCCGCCGCATACGTTTAAGGATCATGTCATCGCCTGCCTGAACAGATAAGTGAACACAGGGCATAAATCGAGGCTCATTTATTATGATACCAAGCAACTCCTCATCTATTGCAGCAGGATCAAGTGAGGAGAGACGCAAACGTTGA
>CAYZXV010000052.1:0-8112 GCA_964482525.1 uncultured Rhodospirillaceae bacterium
CCAGCTATAACGGCAATAACCTTGTCAACGCGATGACGGTGGGGCTTGCGGACGCCAAGCGCATCTTTACGTCCAAGGCGGCTGGCGTTGGTAATGCCGTTGTCTATGTTGGCTCGAAAACGGGTCGTGATGGCATCAAAGGCGCGACCATGGCGTCGGGCGAGTTTAACGCGAATGCGGAAAGCCAACGTCCCACGGTACAGGTCGGCGATCCTTTCACCGAAAAGCTTTTGATTGAAGCGTGCCTTGAACTCATGAACACGCAGGCCGTGGTGGCTATCCAGGATATGGGCGCGGCTGGCCTTACGTCCTCTGCCGTGGAAATGGCGTCCAAGGGCGGGCTTGGGATCGATCTTGATCTTGATAAGGTGCCGCTGCGCGAAGAGGGGATGACGGCTTATGAAATTATGCTGTCCGAAAGTCAGGAACGCATGCTTTTCGTTCTCCAACCCGGCCATGAGCAAGAAGCTGAAGCAATCTTTAAGAAGTGGGAACTTGATTTCGCGGTGATTGGCCACCTGACCGACACGGGCCGCATCGTGTGCCGCCGTAACGGCAAGGTTGAGGTCGATATCAAGGTTGACCCGCTTGTCGAAAGCTCGCCGGTTTACAAGCGCCCCTATGAAGCGACGCCCGCGCAGCCTGTTCTCGATCCTGCGGCGTATCCCTTCCCGAAGGGCGAGACGGCGGTTTCCGTTCTTAAAAAGATGATGGGGTCTGCGGAATTGTGCTCACGCCGCTGGATTTGGGAGCAGTATGACTGCCACGTTGGCACCAATACGGCTCAGGCGGCAATGGGCGGCGATGCGGGTGTGGTCCGCGTAGAAGGAACGAACAAAGCCCTTGCGATGAGCGTCGATTGCACGCCGCGCTATTGCGCCGCCGATCCCGTGATGGGCGGTAAGCAAGCGGTGGCGGAAACGTATCGCAATATTTCTGCCGTTGGCGCAAAGCCCTTGGCGATCACCGACAACATGAACTTCGGCAATCCCGAAAAGCCCCGGATCATGGGACAATTCGTCGGAGCGGTTGAAGGTATTCGCGAGGCCTGTGTTGCGCTTGATTACCCCGTCGTGTCGGGCAATTGCAGCCTTTATAACGAAACGAACGGCCAGCCCATCCATCCCGCACCCGCCATCGGCGGTGTTGGTTTGATGAAAGATATCGGCAAGATGATGACGATCGATTTCAAGGGAGAGGGCGAGACGATCTTTGTGCTCGGCGAAACCAAGGGCCATGTGGGCCAATCGCTTTACTTGCGGGATCTGTATGGCAAGGAAGAGGGCGCGCCACCCCCCATTAATCTGACGGCAGAGCGTCGTCACGGTAAGTTTGTGCGCCAGCTGATCGAAGATCGCGAGGTTACGGCGTGTCATGATGTGTCGGACGGTGGTCTTTTGGTCGCGGTCGCGGAAATGGCGCTGGCTGGGGATGTGGGCTGTAAACTCGAAGGTCCTGCCGCCGATGCCGGGTTCTGGTTTGGCGAGGATCAGGCACGTTATGTCGTCACGACCCGCGATGCTGATGCGCTCATCGCACGGGCCGAGGCGGCTGGCGTTCCGTATCTTCTGCTCGGCCTGACGGGGGGCGATGCGTTGACCCTTGGCGGCGAGTCTGTCGACCTCAACTGGCTGCGCGAAATCCACGAAAGCTGGCTGCCGGAGTATATGGAAGGATAAGACGAAACCATGCCCATGGAAGCGGCGGAAATTGAGACTTTGATTTTAAACGCGTTGCCGCCCGGCACACGCGTCATGGTCGAGGATTTGCGCGGTGATGGCGATCATTATGCGGTGACGGTTGAAAGTCCTGCGTTTTATGGGGTCGCGGTGGTGGACCAGCATCGCATGGTTTTCAGTGCGCTTCAGGGACGTGTCGGCGGCCTATTGAAAGATATGACGCTCACGACTGTGGCGCTTGACCGATCAATGGGGTTCGAAGGATGAGCGGCGAAATTGACGAGAGAACACAGCGCTTGATCGATCCTTCGGTTCTGGACCGCATTCAGGCCGAGATCGAATCCGATCATGTTGTCTTGTTCATGAATGGCACACCCTCTTTTCCGCAGTGCGGAGGCTCGGCGCAAGCGACGCAGATTTTGTCTTTCCTTGGCGTTCGGTACAAAAGCATCGATGTTCTGAAAGATCCAAGCCTACGCCTTGCGATGAAAGATTTCAGCAATTGGCCAACTTTGCCCCAGCTTTATGTGAAGGGGCAATTTATCGGCGGTAATGACGTCATGCGCCAGTTGTTAGAGACGGGCGAACTTCAGGTGTTGTTCGAGCGCCACGCGCTGATCACTGAAACAGGCAATTAACTTCGCCGTTGCCATAGTATTGGATGCCAACAGCGGGATAATAGGGTTTGTTTGCTGGTGGTTTGCACGAACCCCGTCCGGATAACAGAATGGCGTATTTATTCCCGGCCTGCATCATGATTGATCCCTTTTGAGGCAGGGGCCCCTGTGGCGGGAGGCAAAGCGCGTGGGACTTAATTTCAAGCCCCCTGATCCGTCCATTATAACGGATCATATGGCGTTCGCCTGCCGGTATTTTGTCCATGAAAAGGCCATTTTCCTTATCGTCTGTATCCAAACGAACGGTTTGCCGAAGCTGGCAGGCCTTGGGGACTGTTGCGGCGTCATAACCAAGAGCGTCCTTTATTTTTCGTAAGTCGTCTCGTCCCCAGAAATAAGCCATGGCGGTTTCGACCCCAATCACGTTTGTTAAATGTTTGTCGGCGTGTGTTTTGACAAGCTTTGTGTCCTCAAGAATCAATGGGGGGCGTGCCAATTTTCTCTCGACCTCCAATTGATGATTTCGGGCAATTTGCTCATATTTGTTGAGTGGCCTGTTTTTTATCTCTTGCTCATAATTTTCTTTCATTTGCTCAACGGGGGTCAGCTTTTCCGTTTTGATGATCCCCCCCGGCTTAAACGCAAAGGGCGTTTCTTGGGAACGTTTCTGTCGGTCACTGAGATCATCTAACTGGTCGCTGATGATTTGTTTGTAGTTGTCAGGGATATGGCTGCCCATTTCCTTAGGGATCAGGGCTTTTAGGTTGTCTGGAATTTGTGCTTTGATGCTTGCAATTTCTTCAGGAGTGAAACTCCTTGGCTGTTGCATCGTTTTAAGAATTTCCGGCGGAACAGCGAGATCAATGTTCGGTGTCTCTGGTTGCAGGGTTGGGGTCGTTGTCGATGGCACGGCGGGGGCAGTGCCCGCAGGCGCTGTCATGCGTGGAGTTATCGGGGCGGTCGTGGTCTTTGCCGGAGATGAGTCTGTTGGCTGCGAAGTTGGCCCAAGGCCGAGGTTTGGCAAAGGGGCCGTGGATGATTTGTTGTTTTCGGGCAGGAGAACCCGCGCCTGCGCCAGTGAGGCAACAAGCGTAATCACGCCGATGGCGACATAGAGTTTCAGGCGCATCTAACCTCCTTAAAAGGCGGGGGGAAACAACGGGTTCCCGATGCGTTTACGCTACATCACGGGTGGGCGCGTGGTCAACTCTTCCGCACGATAATTTCATGTGGATAAAGGGTTTCTTTTTGAGGCGTGAGGGCCTAAAAAGACGGCCTTCTTCAGGTATAAACCGAATCGACCAGCGTTGAGGAGTTTTGTGTATGAGTAAATCGTCAGAAGGCGAGGTTTCGAGTGATCGGCTGCGGTCTTTTATCCTTCGGATAGAGAAGCTTGAGGAGTCGAAAGCGTCTGTTATGGAGGATATTAAGGACGTATACGGTGAGGCCAAAAGTACAGGGTTCGAGGTCAAAATTATCCGCCAAATCGTTCGGTTGCGTAAAATGGATGTTGAAAAACGTCGGGAACAGGACGAGCTTTTAGACCTATATAAATCGGCTTTGGGGATGGAGGATTAACGCGAGGAAATGCTCTTTTCCATATCCAAGCTGTTTGGGGCGCTGACCTCTCCGGCGACCCTTTTGGTTCTGGCGATTGTGTTTGCCCTCATTGCGCTGTCTACGCGCCGTCCGCGTTTAATGAGGGCGGGACGATGGGTTGGTGGGGCGGCGGTCTTGGTCTTGGTGGGGCTTATGGTCTTGCCGCTTGGCGCGCTCGCGCTGGCCCCCCTTGAAGATCGGTTTGCGCAAGAGAAACTCCCACAAAAAGTCGATGGCATTTTAGTTCTTGCCGGGGATGAAAGCCCTCAGCTGACCGAGGCGCGGGGCGTGTCTGTCACGGGTTGGGCTGGGCAGCGTTACCTTTATCTTGCGCGACTTGCCCGTTTGTATCCCGACGCCCCTATCGTGCTTGTTGGGACGACCGTGCCTCTTTACCCGTCCAAGGCGCTTACGACGCGACAGGTGATCGAGCCCGTATTGCAAGATTTGGGCTTGTCGTCTGATCGCCTCGTGTTCGAAGAAGAATCGCGCAACACTCATGAAAATGCCATGTTCTCGGCCAAGATGGTGAAGCCACATGCGAATCAAACGTGGCTATTGGTCACCTCGGCCTTTCATATGCCACGCGCGATTTTGTGCTTCCGGCATGAGGGATGGACTGTGGTTCCCGCCCCTTCCGATTACTTGACGGTTGGCGCATGGCGGTTGGATTCAGGGTGGGGGCTCGACTTTACGCACCAACTTCGCCTACTGAAACTTGCGGCGCATGAATACAAGGGGCTTTTATCGTATAGAGCAATGGGATGGGTGGACGCGCTATGGCCATGATGCGAACAATGGGGTTTATTTTAGGTGGCTTTCTGACGCTTACAGGGGTGGCAAGGGCTCAGGACGAGGCTGCCTTTACACAATGGCGCGACGCCTTTGCCGTGGAAGCCTTGGCGCAGGGGGTCTCTCAGGCAATAGTTGATCGTGTCATCCCTACCTTGAAGATCGACGATGAAGTCATTGATCTTGATCGGAAACAGCCGGAAAAGAAAGCGACGTTTGAGACCTACTTGCGTGGGGCTTTGCCGGAGAGTCGTATTGAAAAGGCCCAAGAGTTGTTGGATGCAAACCGACCAGTTCTTGAGGCGGCGGCCGCGCGTTATGGCGTCCCTGCTGCCGTGATTGTGGCCCTGTGGGGTATGGAAAGCAGCTTTGGCGAGAATATGGGCTATTTCTCTGTTTTGGATTCTTTGGCCACGTTGGCGTTCGAGGGACGGCGTGGCGCTTTCTTCAAAAGTCAGTTGATCGATGCCCTCTATATTCTTGATCAAGAAGGCATTGATCCGGCTGCGTTGGAAGGATCCTGGGCAGGCGCAATGGGGCAGTGCCAATTCATGCCTTCTACTTATCGTCGTTTTGCCGTGGATGGTGACGGCGATGGGCGACGGGATATTTGGGAGAATCCACACGACGTTTTTGCTTCGATCGCTAACTATCTTGCTGCCGAAGGCTGGCGTGCCGGGCAGTCCTGGGGGCAGGAGGTCATGATTACCCGCACGATCCCGGAAAACCTTTTGGGAATTGAAACGCCACGATCTGTGTCTTTCTGGCGAGGTAAGGGGCTGCGGCCCATGGGTCGAGAGAACTGGAAGGCTCTGGACGATGCGAATGCTTACCTGATTCAACCGGACGGAGCAGGTGGACGCCGCTTTCTTGTGTATGATAACTTTTTGTCTGTCATGAAATGGAATCGCTCGACCTATTTCGCGACGACTGTGGGCCTTTTTTCCGATCGCTTGAAATGAGTTAGGGTGATGCGTCAAATAACCGCTTTTCGTATCGTTTTGGTTTGTGTGCTTTTGCCGCTGCTTGCCGCGTGCGGCACGTCGCGCGACGAGGGCTACTCCCCTTATGCAAAGCCGGGCGAAGGCAAGGGCTACTATAAAGTTGGCAATCCGTATAAGATCAAAGGCCAGTGGTATCGTCCGCAAGAAGATTACAGCTATGACGAAACGGGAATTGCGTCATGGTATGGAGCGGATTTCCATGCGCGGCTCACGGCCAATGGCGAAGTATACAACAAGAATGAATTAACGGCAGCCCACAAAACCTTACCTCTTCCCAGCCTTGCGCGCGTGACCAATTTGGAAAATGGGCGGTCGCTCGTGGTGCGTATCAATGATCGTGGGCCGTTCTCTGGCGCTCGCATTATCGACGTGTCCCAGCGTGTGGCCCAGCTTCTTGGTTTCGAGAGGCAAGGCACAGCCAAAGTCCGCGTTCAGGTTATGGCGGAGGAAAGTAAAGCGATTGCCGATGCCATGCGATCATATGGGGGTGCTTCGCCGACCATACCCCAACCTCTGCCTGAACCGGAGCTTGCCCCGCGCGTTGCCGAGGCCGTTCCCCCGGTTCGGACCGCGACTCTCGCAACGTTTAGACCAGAGCCCGTGGTTGAGCAGGTCCCTGTCATTGGCGAGAACAAGATTTATATTCAGGCAGGTGCTTTCACAAATCCAGAAAATGCGCAGCGGCTTCAGGCCAAGATGACAGCCGTCGGTCCAGCGGTTATTGCGCAGGCAGATATCAAGAATGTGCGGTATTTCAGGGTTCGTGTCGGGCCTATTAACACCGTGGCCGAAGCGGATCGTTTGTTGAAAAAAGTGGTGGCTTCTGGCGCCCCCGGTGCGCGGATCATTGTAGATTGAGTTTTTGTCCTAACGACATATACGAGGGAGGTTGAAACGGCATGCCTATGAAGAAGAGTCTTATTCTCGCTTTGGTGATGGTTTTGGGTGCGGGGGCAGCGTGGGCTGCGCCTGAAGCAGCGACAATAACAAAGGAAGCGGCATTACCTGTACAGACCGCAACGTTGTTTATGGCCGAGCAGGTCGCGCCGATAGAGACTCTTGCCAAACAGGCCGTTGTGATCGAAGCGCAAACGGGCGAAGTCCTGTTTGCCAAACAGGCCGATGTCGCCATGCCGACTTCGTCGATGAGTAAAGTTCTCACGATGTATCTGGTGTTTGACGCGATCAAGAATGGCAAGCTCAAGCTTGAGGACATGGTGACGGTCAGCGAGCAGGCTTGGGCTCAAAAGGGCTCGCGCATGTTTATTAAGGTTGGAACGCAGGTGAAGGTCGAAGATCTTATTCGCGGCGTGATTGTTCAATCCGGGAACGACGCTGCAGTAGCCCTGGCCGAGGCAGTCGCCGGATCGGAAAGTTCGTTTGCCGTTTTAATGAATGATACCGCGAAAAAGCTTGGCATGGATCATTCGCATTTTACGAATGCCACAGGCCTTCCCGACCCGGCGCACTATGCGACCGCGCAGGATTTGGCGAAACTGGCGATGGCGCTTATTCGCGATTTCCCGGAATATTACCCGTATTATGCCGAAAAAGAGTTCACCTATAACAACATTAAACAGGGGAACAGGAACCCGCTTTTGTATCGGAATATGGGGGCAGACGGCGTGAAAACGGGCCACACGGAGGAGGCGGGTTATGGCCTGATCGCCTCGGTTGTGCGCGAGGGTCGTCGGATCATATCTGTCGTGAATGGCCTTTCGAACATGCAAGAACGCGCGGATGAACCGGCCAAATTAACCGAGTGGGCGTACCGGGAATATGGGCTGTTTGAACTTTTAAATACAGAAAAGACCTTGGGAGAGGCTAAGGTATGGCTTGGGTTGGGGGCTGGTGTGCCTGTGGCAGCCTCGCGTTCGTTGGCGCAGGTATTGCCGCGCGGCTTAAAGGATAAAATCAAGATTACCATGACCCTGCCACCGGAAACTGAAGCGCCTATACAAAAAGGACAGGAGCTTGGAACTGCAACGTTAAGCATTCCTGGCCTTCCCGATACACAGGTGCCGCTTATTGCCACACAGGATGTGGCGCGGCTTCCTTTTTTGCGTGTCTGGTGGCAAAAGATCAAACGTATGATGGGAAAGGCCTGAAATGACCCTTAGCGCGCGCGGTTGTTTTATTACGCTTGAAGGTGGCGATGGTGCCGGAAAATCGACGCAGGTGCGCGCGATTGTGTCCTATCTTGAATCAAAAGGACTTAAGGCCATCGCCACGCGCGAGGTTGGCGGATGCCCTTCTGCTGAACATTTGCGCGAAGTCTGGCTTTCTAAGGCAGAGGGCTATTGGGACCCTCTCACGGAACTTTTGCTGATCATGGCCGCCCGGCGCGAACATTTGGTTAATACCGTCTGGCCTGCGCTTGACACCGGTACGTGGGTCGTTTCGGATCGGTTTGTGGATTCG
>CAYZXV010000053.1:0-8109 GCA_964482525.1 uncultured Rhodospirillaceae bacterium
CCATTCAGGGGCGCGCGAAGCGCGGCAAGAAACCCACGTGTTTCTTCGGGCAAGGGACCAATGAATTTCTCCAGCGTTTCATCCACGAAAATCATGATCGGGTGATGGTAATAGGCCGCGCCTGCCATCCATGATGGGGCCTGTGCCTGCTCTGCCTGAAGCCGGAGCACTGTTTGATACCGGTTATACCCGCCAAACAGCTCGTCCCCCCCATCGCCAGAGAGCGCAACCGTCGCATACTGCCGCGCCACGCGCGAAACGGCCCATGTGGGCAGGCAGGATGAGTCGCCATTAGGCTCGTCCATCATGTGTGCAAACATTTCGCGCTGATCAAAGAAGGCGCGCGGCAGGATTTCCACGTGATGCTCTGTGCCCAAATGACGGGCCATCGCCTCGGAGTCCTTATGCTCACTCTCCTGCCCTTCATGAAAGCCGATGGAAAAGGTTTTGATGGCCCTGCCAATCGCCTTCATAGCGAGGGCTACAATAAGCGAGGAATCCACGCCACTCGATAAAAACGCGCCCACAGGCACATCGGCGGTTAGCAGTCGCGAACGCACTGTTTCGATAAGGATGGATTCAAGCTCATCGGCCAGATCATCCATACTGCGGCCTGAACGCTGCGCCGCGCTGGCCTCAAAACGATCATAGCGTTCGATATCAATCTGCCCATCCGGCCCAAGGGTGAGCGTATGCGCGGGCGGCAGTTTGTGCGCGTTTGTGTAAATCGAAAGTGGCGCGGGCACATAGCCAAGGGCAAGATACATGGCGATGCGATGCCGATCCACGGTGGCTTCAAAATCCGGCAGAACCGCCAGGGCCTGAAGCTCTGAGGCAAACGCAAACCCATCGCGTGTTCGCGCATAATAAAGGGGCTTTTCCCCAAATAAATCACGCGCGAGCGTGAGGGTGCGGGTGCCTGGATCGAAAAAGCCAAACGCGAACATGCCATCCAGCCGCCGCAGAAATACCGTTCCTTCATCCACAAGGCCGCGCAACAAGATCTCGGTGTCCGAAGCACTGCGGAACCGCTCGCCCTCTGCCTCCATCCCCATCTTCAGCTTTTGATAATTATAGATTTCGCCGTTGAACGTGATCGCCGCGCCGCTTTCGGCATGGATCATCGGCTGATGGCCTTGGGGCGAAAGATCAATCACACTGAGGCGACGATGTGCAAAGGCGCACAAGCCGGTGGGATCGACCCACACGCCCGCATCATCGGGCCCACGATGACGCAGGGTGTTTGCCATGGCCTCAACCCGTGCGGCCATGGTATCCCGATCTACGCGCCCAGATAAATTAATAAACCCTGCTATCCCGCACATGCACCAACCCCACCCCGTCACCTGACAGGCTCATCTTGACGAAACAGGCAAGCTAAAACAATCGGGAAAAGACGAGTTGGTCGCCCTGTTTAACCGTGCGAATAGTTCTTATTTTTTCTCTGACAGCATGTTTTGATAAATCTGACGCCAAACATTTGCCGCCTGACGATAATATTTTGCGGCCTCGCCCGTGTCTTTTTTTAGACCTTCTCCCCGCTCATACATAACGCCAAGGCCATATAGGGCTTCAGGATAGTTCTTGTCGGCTGCCTTACGGTACAGTTTCTCCGCCATGGCATAATCTTTTTCGACCCCTTCCCCAAGGGCATACATAACGCCAAGGTCGTACTGAGCCGGAGTATGATTCTGGTCGGCGGCTTTGGTAAGCCACGTAAAAGCCTTGTCGAAATTCTTCTCAACCCCTTCACCATGTAGGTAATGAAGTCCCATCGCATATTGCGAATCCGCGTCGCCTGCCTCAGCTTTGGTTTGAATCGCCTCAAACGATAGCTTTTTTTCTGCCGCCTCTGCGCCAAAGGGTAAGGCCAACAAAAGAAAAAGCATGAAGAAAGCGAAAGCGCGCCGCGCCGAGATATGGACAAGCTGCTGGATCATGAGACTCAAACCAAAGGAAGGATTATCGAAAGTCAGATGATGGCGCAGCTCTACGGACAAGGCAAGCTCCATTAGGGGCCAAACCCAATTAACACACCATAATCATCTTATTTTTTGGGGACCACTGATTTCGGGGGGCCGCTTGGTCGAAGGCCGTACGCAAATCTTGGCAATCTCTCCGTCGCTATAGGCCCGCACGAATAAAGGAAGATCGGATGAAAGGGCTTTAATGCCAAGCAAGCATTCATGCCCTGTGTGACTTCTTTTGGCAACCTCTTGCGCGGTGGCATGATAGTTGTTCTCTGCAGCACGAAACCCCGTCCACGCCACCTGAGCAACGATAAAGGAGGCAACGCCAGCAAGAGCCCAAATGGCCATCGGACGAGAGCCCGTTTTCTCTTCTTTAGGGATTGCTTGCTCACACTGATCTAAGTGTTCCATTATATACCCTCCTTGATTATGTATAATGAATAACGCGGTTTCTAACACATGGATCATGAAACTATTACGCAAAAATGCGCATTAACCTTGTTTTTGGGGCCATAAACGCCCAATCACGGCGAAGGATGGGCCGTCATAACCACGGAACGAGAAAAAGAGTCCTTACACCGGGCGGCGAGTTCGTCTTCCTTTGTTCCTGGCATCCACGATGATTTTTCACCCATAAGGGCGTGAAGCGCACTTTGACACGCTGCCGCATTCGGGCTTGTTGTCACGATCCGCTCGGCCGCCGCGCGATATTTAGCAGCCATTGCAATCGTGACGCCACCCACCACCACACCAGCCGCCAGAGCCAACCCGGCAACGCTCGCGGCAAATGGCTTAACGGCCGATAAAACAACCCGTTTTGCAGTTTCCGTCATCCTTTAATCCCCCCCGATCTATGTTGACGTCGGGTTGTAATTTCAGGGATAAATGGGGCGAAAGAAGGACAGAAAATACATTTTTTTGTTGATGTTAGCCTAAGTTTTGCCATAAGGGCGTCGTAGGCTATACTTATTCAGCTTCCCCTCACGGGCCATAGGACATTTCATGAAAAGCACGTTTCTTCTTATCACGAGCCTAGCCCTCCTCGCCTCTGCGCCAGCGCATGCAGGAGACAATAGTTTTTTGGGCACGGGCATCGGAGCCGCTTTGGGCGGTTACTTGGGCAGCCATATCGGTAAAGGGGATGGCCAACTTGCCGCCACGGCGGGTGGCGTTTTCTTGGGCGGCCTTATTGGTAACTCGATTGGCAGCTCTATGGATAATGCCAATACCTCTTATGCCGGGGGCAGCTACTACGCCCCCATGACCAGCTATGACACTGGGTATAGCACCTACGTTCCAAATTACGTTGCGCCACAGCCTCCTTCGCAGGTTGTTTTTGTTCAGCCACCGCAACAATCCTATTATGTTCCAACTTATGAACAGCCCGTCTATTACGCCCCAACCTATGCGCAGCCCACTTCAGTTTATGTCGAAGGCAGCTATGTTGGAGCCCCACCGCCGCCACGCCACGGGCCCCGGCACCACCGCGACCGCCATTGCCGTGAGTTCACGCAAACTGTAAGGATTGATGGCCAAGTGCGCGAAAGTTATGGGACAGCTTGCCTTCGCCCCGATGGCACGTGGCAGATGGAAAGGGATTAAGGCATCCCCTTTTCTTGCCTTAAACAGTATCCATGGCCTCACCGCTCCTCCTTTCCGATTTCGATTTTCATTTGCCGGATGACCACATCGCGGCCCATGCGGTTGAGCCGCGCGATCATGCAAGGCTTCTGCACGTCGATGGTTCCCGGCTATCTGACCATCACGTTTATGACCTTCCCTCACTGTTACGCCAGGATGACGTTCTGGTGATCAATGACACAAAAGTGATCCCTGCCCGCCTGTTTGGGCAGCGTGGCTCGGTTCGCGTTGAAGTGATGCTGAATAAGGAGGAAAAATCCAAGGGGACAGAGCCCACGGGCTCGCTTTGGTCTGCCTTGGCTCGTCCCGGAAAACGCCTACGTATCGGCGACACGATTGTCTTTTCGCCCACTTTCTCCGGAGAGGTTGTGGAAAAACGCGATGGCGGCGAAATCCTGATCCGTTTCAACGCCACACGGGACGCCTTCTTTGCACAGGTTCACGCCCACGGCCACATCCCCCTGCCTCCCTATATCAAGCGGCCAGAGGGAGATTTGCCGGAAGACCGGACCCGCTATCAAACCATTTACGCAGCCCATGAGGGCGCAGTCGCTGCGCCCACTGCGGGTCTTCATTTCACACCAGAGCTTTTCACGCAGCTTGATAACAAAGGGATAGGGCGGCATCACCTCACCTTGCATGTTGGGGCGGGAACTTTTTTGCCAGTTAAAACTGAGAACCTGGCCGATCATGTCATGCATGCTGAATGGGGTCAGATCTTGCCGGAAACGGCACACGCCTTGAACGAAGCAAAACGCCAAGGTCGCCGACTCGTCGCCGTTGGCACAACGTCCCTACGCCTTTTGGAAAGCGCGACGGACGAACAAGGGATTATTCATCCATTCTGCGGCGAGACCTCAATTTTTATTACACCCGGCTATCGTTTTCGGGCTGTCGACGCGTTGATGACCAATTTTCACCTGCCAAAATCAACGCTCTTTATGCTTGTCAGCGCCTTTGCAGGATTGGCCTCTATGAAAGCCGCTTATGCCCACGCTATTGACAAGGGTTATCGTTTCTATTCCTATGGGGATGCAACGTTGCTTGAAAGAGCCCCTCACGCCTGATTTTCAATGCTCGCACCCTACGACCTCGCCCCTCTCGCCAGAAAAACCATCGCGGCTTATAAAAGCAAAGGATGGAAAGTCGCTGTGGCCGAATCCTGTACGGGCGGGATGCTTGCCGCTGCGCTAACGTCTGTTCCTGGCGCATCGAGTGTGTTTGAACGCGGCTTTGTGACCTATTGCAATGATGCGAAAACCGATCTTCTGGGCGTTCTGCCCGACACGCTATCTATGCATGGGCCTGTCAGCACACAGGTCGCGGATGAAATGGCCGAGGGCGCCCTTGCCTATTCTCAGGCCGATGCAGTGGTCTCTGTCACAGGTTTTGCAGGACCAGATGGCGGCACAAAAGAAAAGCCCGTTGGGATCATCTATTTCGGGATCGCGACGCGCGAAGGCGCGCGTTTTCATGTCGAAGCTTTGTTTGAAGGTGACCGCGAGTCCATTCGCCTTCAGGCCACAAGCCAAGCCCTTACGCTCCTTCTCTCCCTCACGGAAGAATAAACCCAAAAGAAAAGCCGCTGTCTTTAGACAGCGGCTTTCTTTTTCTTCAACCGATCCGAAGATCAGCCGAAAAGCTTACTGAGCAATCACCGTCACAGCGCGGCGGTTCTGGGCCCACGAAGCTTCGTTGCTGCCCAAAACGGCGGGACGTTCCTTGCCATAGCTGACCGTCTTGACGCGGCTGGCTTCGATGCCCGTCGCGACGAGGTAGTTAACGGCGGCCATCGCACGGCGTTCGCCGAGCGCGAGGTTGTATTCACGCGTACCGCGTTCATCGCAGTGACCTTCCACCGTGACCGTCACAGACGGATACTTCATGAGCCAAGCGGCCTGACGATCAAGCGTCGCGCGGGCTTCCGCTGTCAGATCGGACTTATCAAAGCCGAAGAACACGCGATCACCAACGTTGACAACCAGATCTTCCTGTGTGCCAGGACGCGCAGCGCCCATACCCGCGCCATCGCCCATGCCACCAGCGCCGCCCATGCCATCATCCGCACCGGTCGTATCGCAAGCCGAAACCATAACCAGCGCCGCCATTAGGCACATAAATTTCTTGAACATGTCTTCCCCCTTTGTGAACCTCTGGCGGATTTGACCATGGCCGACCTTCGCCCACAGTCATTAAGTCCAGATGATTGTTGTTAAGCCTTCAGGCCGACTGCGGAAGCAGGCGACCCCCCTTTGTTTTCCCCGTTCGAACCCGTTCTCACCAAGAAAAACAAAACCTGAGCGCAAATTAACGAATCCTTCATCTTGAATCAAGGCCACTATCACGATTCTCTCACACTTCCATAGAGAAGGGTAAAGGCGTGGCGTGGGCGCAACAGAATCGACGGTTTTGCAACAGATTGTGGCAAGAACGATGTCGTCTTGCCACAATCTCGCCTTGGAAAAGAACCAAAGCGACAGCGCCCTACGGAATCAACGGCGACCAAGCTGGGTCAGAGGCATCCATCGGGGTCGGAATCTCGCGCTCATTATAGCCCGTCAGGTCGATGCTATACATTTTTGCGCGGCGGCCACGTCCGCCCGGCCCTGTCGGCAATTCTTTAAAGTACATCAGAACGCGACCATTCGGAGCCCATGTTGGCCCTTCGACGTGATAATCCTCGGTGAGCAGACGCTCGCCAGAGCCGTCGGGGCGCATAACACCGATGTAGAACCGACCACCTTTTTGCTTTGTAAAGGCAATCAGATCACCACGCGGCGACCAAACCGGCGTCGCATAACGTCCATCACCAAAGCTGATGCGCTTGGCCTCACCACCATCGGCATCCATGATGTAAAGCTGCTGAGAGCCTCCACGGTCAGATTCAAAAACGATCCGCTTTCCATCCGGCGCATAGCTGGGGCCCGTGTTGATTGATGGATGGTTTGTGAGCTGCTTGCTGCGACGTGTACGTAAATCCATCGTGTGGATGTCAGAATTGCCACCCTTGGACAAGCTGAACACAACCTTGTTGCCATCCGGCGCAAAGCGCGGCGCGAACGTCATGTTGGCAAAATCGCCCAGCACTTCCTGTCGCCCTGTATCGATATTGAACAGGTAAACACGCGGCATATTGCGGTAATACGCCATGTAGGTGATTTCCTGAAGCGTCGGCGAGAAGCGCGGCGTGAGCACAAGCGCACGACCATCGCTAAGCAGACGATGGTTTTCGCCGTCTTGATCCATGATGGCCAAACGCTTGACACGCGCCGTGGCGGGACCTGTTTCAGCCACGTACACAATACGCGTATCAAAATAGCCGTCCTCACCCGTCATCCGCTTATAAATAGCATCCGCGATGATGTGCGCCACACGACGCCAGTTGTTGGGCACCGTGAAATAAGCAAGCCCCGTCATCTGCGTTTCACCGAACACGTCCCACAGACGGAACTCAACCTTCAAGCGGCCATCCGGCTGTGCCTCGACGCGTCCAACAACCAACGCTTGCGCGTTCAAAACACGCCAATCGGCAAAGCGCGGCGCGACAAGGAGGGAATCACGATCCTGAATGAAGGATTTGGGATCGACCATCGAAAACAGGCCAGAGCGGAGGAAATCCTGAGAGATAACACCCGCGATATCCCGTCCGAATTGCGCTTCGCTCGCGCTCGCGCCGTAAAAGGCTGGGATAGCGACGGGGATGGGCTCAACCACCCCCCGCGTGATGTCGATCTTGATTTCGGCACGGGCCGGACCAGACGACAGAAGAGCAAACGCCAGAGCAAAACAAGCGAACATCTTGCGCAGGAAAGAGGTGGTCATAGCATATCCCTCGGGTCAAAGTTAAAGCGAATGGTCTTCCATTGTTGATACTGATCTGGCGGCAACTCAAGCGGCGTGCATTTCGGGTGGCGCAAGGCGCGCAGCGCCGACTCTGCTGCGGCACGGAAATACGAATCGGTCGACATCCGGACCTGATCCACAACCTCCGCAGTCCTGACAGTACGATCCTCGTTTACTTCGATCAAGACCTCAACGATAAGGTCTTGGGCATCCTTGGCGCCAATGGGCATATTCCAACACGAACTGATCTGGCGGCGCAAAGCGTCCTCCTCACTAATCGTAAGGCGATCCGAGAGCGCAGGGCCTTGGTTCGTTACGGTTGGCGTGTTTTCCGTGCCATCCATTTTCTTCTCAGCCGGCTTTGCATCGGCAGGCGGCGGTGTGGCTGGTTTCAGCTTTGCAACGTTTTTAAGCACACTTGCCAACGGATCAACCTGCGGCACTGGCTTTGGCTCCGGTTTGGGAGGCGTTGGCTTGGGTTTTGGCGTTGGTTTAGGAAGTGCGACTTCTTCAGGCTTTGGTTCTGGTGGTTTATTCTCAGCAGGCTTCGGTTCCGGCGGCTTAGGGGGCTCGGGTGGCTTAACCTCAGGTGCGGGCGCAGGCTTCTCCGGCGGCGCGGGATCGTTCCGCGGCCTGCCCGTGAACTCCGCCTCCG
>CAYZXV010000054.1:0-8068 GCA_964482525.1 uncultured Rhodospirillaceae bacterium
AAGAACGCACGAATCCCCCTCCCCTTGGGGAGGGGTTAGGGGCGGGGTGTATAACATCGCCTTTCCAATTCTCGTTCGGGATGACGAAGAAAGATGCAACGAGAACACAATAAAAAAGGCCGGAGACGATTGTCTCTGGCCTTTAATTTATTACGAATCCGCCGCAGAACCTGCGATCAGGCTTTAATTGCACGGATCAGTTGGCGGATCGATGATCTGGATGCCTTGGATCATACCAAAATTTGGCACTTCCCCCGCCGCCAGCTTATCCCGCACCATCGCGTCAAGCCGCAGGATACGCGCGTAAAGAAGGTGCGTGCGCTCAAGCAAGCTGCGAAGACCGGTGGGCAGTTCCTCAAGCTCTGGCCCGATCGCGCATTCGCATTCCTCCGCACCGGGCAGCGTGTATTGAGGGGATGAAAATTCTTCGGGCGAGATTTCGCCGGACAACAAGGCCTTCATCGCAAGCAGCCATGTCATCACCTGAATAAGCCGGGCAGACACGCGCGTGTGCTGGTACCCCACATGCAAATGGTGCGGCAAATCGCGTTGACGGCCTGAGGACTGCTCTTGGAACGCGATATAGTTGCGCGCTTCCATCGTGAGGGCGACGCCCTCATCAAAGGTGCGGTCCAGAAGGGTGGATGTTTTGGCCATGGGCTTACTCCTTTTTCTCTGCGTGGCGACGGATCTCTTCCCGATCTCGCCCCGCCCTTCCTTCATACACCCAAGAGTCTTAAAAAGACGTGTATCGGGACTTAACGCCGCCTTAACCAAAAAAAGCCCTGAAAATCAGCCATTTTTTGCCCCCCACCCCGGCCACGCAAGCATATTGCCAAACGCAAAGCGGCGCGTTATGGTGCGCGTTCCGTTGGCCCCGCAGGGCGGTCTTTTTTTGATCGAAAAAGGCGCAACCTGCGGACGTTTTTTGGGGCGTAGCCAAGCGGTAAGGCAGCGGATTTTGATTCCGCCATTCGGAGGTTCGATCCCTCCCGCCCCAACCAGTTCTTACCGTCAGTCATAGTCACAACGTTTTCACATATTGTGTTTTATATGACCATCGACCTGAATTACCTCTGGATCAGTAACAAGGCTTATTATGATCCCACTCGGTTCGTAAGTGGCTCCCCCATCCCAGCGGAACTCATCAACAATGTGTTCGATGTCGCCGAAAAACATCGCACCATTCACGTTAATCTTTGGTGTGGGTTTTCCCTTAGCTCTGAAGCCGATAGCCATTTTCTTGAGCAACTGAAAAGCAAGCCAGAGAATCTTACTTATTGCGATTTACGCCAACTACTTGCGTTTCGGGCCATAAACATCTTTGAAGGCGGGATGAAGGAGCCGCATAAAACAATTTGGCATGCCGTTGACACGGCCCGGCTGGTGATCCTGGATCATGCCCTTACTAAAGGCGGAGCAGACATTGCCATATACAGCGACCTTGATGTAATCGACCCTCCTTTATCAAGCTCCCGCTTATTGACGGTCCTTGATCACTTCGGCATCGTTTTTAATGCAGAGGAAGGGTATATCGAAAATCAATTCATTGGCTTTCATAAAAAAAGACAATCCCTTCTGTCCAAGTTTTTTATTCCTGCGACACAAGCCCAAGGTCACGAAAACGCTCATGATGGGTGGTGGGCCTTTCGAACAGGCATGGAAGAGATCTTGTGTGTAAGCGGCGTGAATGTGGAAGATGCCTCTGTTGAGATTAAAACTCTATCGGGGGCCCCGTGCACGCCTTATACCTTTGATAAGAACCTTCTTGTCAAAGGGCAGACCAAAGTTCCCATAGCCTTCTCAGATCCACCCCAAAGAAACAGCCCCTTTTCCTTTATGCGGCTGCTTCACGCGCTGTGTCATAAGTAGAAATGAGTTTTGGATTATCATAACAGCCCGCCGCAGGACGTTTGCTTTTTCGCCAACCTTATGCTGAGCTGGGCCTCAGATAAACATAAGGCAGCACCCTATTTACGGAGCCAAGATCATGATGGTCGAAAAAGAATATACCGTCGTTTTTGACAAGAAAGACGGAGTTGTGCCGCTGATCCTCTCCATCGATAAGGCGATTTGCAAAAAGTTCTGGCTGACCCCTACGGAAAACACCTCACGCAAGGGCGATAACAGGTTTGAGCTTAAAACCGACGATGCCGACATCCATATCGACTCGCGCAAAGAGTTTATCGCGCACGCCGCCAGCATCTCTGGCGTGAAAAGCGTGACGTTCAACGGCGCCTATCGCAGGCCATTTCTTCCACTCGGCACCGTTCACAATGTATGGATCAGCGCAAACCCAACCTTCAAAAGCTCGATATACGAATCTGTATTGGCCACCAAAGGTCATGAAAAAAGGAAACAAGAACCAAGACCAGATGAATGGGACCTGAAACTCTATGTCGGGAAAATGGGCCGGAACCTTGCCTTTATCGACCGCGCGATAGAGGTCGTCGAAGAGTTGCTCACGCCCTATCGACCCGCGCCAGAGACAAAAACCCCAGAAAAATCCCGTGCACCCAAATAGGTCCCCAATTTATCTGGCGCGTTAAAAATTGAAGGGTTCGTCGACGAACGTCCTTTAAACGTTCGAAAACCGATCAGATTCGCCATTAAAAAAGCCCCTAAAGGGGCTTTTTTAATGGCGGACCCGAGACGATTCGAACGTCCGGCCTTTGCCTTCGGAGGGCAACGCTCTATCCAGCTGAGCTACGGGTCCATACAAGGGGGAGAAGCGGCACGCACCATAGGCGATTTTGCCCCGGCGTGCCAGTTTTTTCTTACCCCCCGCGCCGGGCCGAAGGGGCTGTTTTATCTGTGTTTTCAGGACGGTTAACGGGCCGTTCCTTGGAAGAACAGGCCCCATATCTGGCGTTTAAACCGCTTAAAAGAGAAAAACATAAACGGGATTCCCGCTTTCGCGGGAATGACGGTTTTTGTGAAACCATCTCTCCTTTTTCGTTATCCCCGCGAAAGCGGGGATCCCGTTTGTTTTCTAACGCGCAGAGGCGCCCTACCCCTCAATCGCGGTGAATTGACGCTCCAGATTGCTAAAGCGCGTGAACTGCCCGTCGAAGTGCAGCGGCACGGTGCCGATGGGGCCGTGACGTTGTTTAGCGATCAGGACTTCGGCAACGTTGCGCACCTCTTCCCCGCGTTCCATCCAGCGTTGATAGCGCGTGTTGAACTTGTCATCGCCCTCGTCCGCGCGGCGGGTTGGTTCGCTGCGCGCGTGATAATATTCTTCGCGGTACACAAACATCACGACGTCGGCGTCTTGCTCAATCGATCCCGACTCGCGAAGGTCCGAAAGCTGCGGGTGTTTGTCTTCGCGGGATTCCACCGCACGCGAAAGCTGGGAGAGCGCCAAGACCGGCACGTCAAGCTCTTTGGCGAGTCCCTTAAGCCCGCGCGTGATTTCCGAGACTTCCTGAACGCGGCTATCGTTGCCTTTGACCGAGCCGTGCAGAAGTTGCAAATAGTCGATGACAATAAGGCCCAGATGCGGCGCCATGCGCTTAAGCCGCCGCGCACGCGTGCGTAGCGACGCAACGGAGAGCCCCGGCGTATCGTCGATGAACAGCGGAAACTGCGAGAGGTATTTGCTCGTCTCCACAAACTTTGCAAAGTCTTCCTGCTTAATTTCGCCGCGCCGGATTTTATCGGACGGCACAGATGAGTAGTCGCCCAGCAAACGGGTGGAGAGCTGCTCGCTCGACATTTCGAGGGAGAAGAACGCGACGCCGGAGCCTTCCTTGCCGCCAGTTTCGTGATAGGCCTTGGCCGCGTTGATCGCGATATTGGTCGCAAGCGCGGTTTTACCCATCGAAGGCCGCCCCGCCAAAATGACAAGATCCGATTTTTGAAAGCCGCCGAGTTTGCGGTCCATATCGCGCAGGCCCGTCGTGACGCCCGTCACATGGCTGTCGCGCCGAAAGGCCTCGTCCGCGAGGCGAAGGGAGGCCTGAATGGATTGATCAAGCCGCACGAACCCGCGATCAATCTCGCCCGTTTGCGCAAGCTCGAAGAGGCGGTGCTCGGCCTGTTCAATTTGGGTTGGCGCAGGATTTTCCAGATTCTGGTCATAGGCTTCGTTGACGATGTCCTCGCCAAGCGCGATGAGCTGGCGACGCAGATGAAGCTCGTGAATAAGTTGGCCATAGTCCAGCGCGTTGATCACCGTCACGACGCTTGCCGCCAAATCGCCCAGATATTGCGCACCGCCGACCTGCGCAAGCGCAGGATCATTTTCAAAGAGCCCGCGCAGTGTTTTGGGGTCTGCGATTTGCCCACGCTGGATCAAGGTCGTGATCGCGTCAAAAATACGTTGATGCGCCGGATCGTAAAACTGCTCTGGCGTCAAAAGGTCGCCGACCTTTTCATAGACGTTGTTATTCACAAGGATCGCGCCAAGCAGCGCCTGCTCGGCTTCGATATTATGCGGGGCCGACCGCGAGGTGCGCAGGTCGGTTGTGACGGGAATGGTCGAAAGGGCTGTGCTGGTCATGGGCAACGTCTTATCAGACGCGCGCGCCAACCCTAAGCGAAAATTCCCCCTGTGGATAAAAGAGCTGTGGATTGTGGGGATAACCGGAGAATAACCATACGCTCAAATAAAAAGGCGCGGAACCATCGCCGCGCCTTTTCATGGGGTATAAGGGATGGCAGAGTTAAAAACCAGGAACTTTAGGGCTCCTGACTTTTGGAGTCTTGTGAATTGTTGGTTGCTGCACTTGAGGCGCTGGCTGAACCATGATCTTTCCGCCTCCTGCTTGCTTAATAATGTTATCAGCAAATTTTTTCCCGTAAGAACCTTCTTCAACAATCTTCCTTATTCCTGCCTCGCGCGAAGCACCTCCAAATTTGTCCGCAACGTTATCGGTTATCTGAGCCGCAATAGCCTTAAAACCACTAAAAGCGGCAAGAGCGCCAACACCCACGACACCCAAGGCAAACAGCTTTTCTGTTATCGTTTTTGCCATATCACCCTTCCGCCCTATTCAACTCTTCTGTAATTCGTTAAAAATCTTTTGACTCATCGTAAGCATAGCAAAAATGGTTTAAGAAACCGTGTCAGTCCGGCCATTGGCAGGCTTAACGTATTGAAAAATGATAGATATTATCTTTTTTCCGATCCCTATACACCTGATATTAAACTATTTGATGTAGCGTCGAATAATATACTGCTTGTTATAAAAGCTCTGATTACGAGTTTATTTATGCCCTATTTCGACAACACGCACGCGCCTGCCCCGGTCCGGACTTTATCCGTACAGGACCGTACCCTTGTCAAGCACAAGGCCGTGTGGGGTGTGGTGGATGAAGCCACTAAAAAGAAATTCTTCATTAAACGCGCCACCCCGTCCGAAGTGGCAATAACAAAAAGACTCGCTGACTTTTCTCTTCCGGAAGATAGAGTGCTTGTCCTGCCAAAAATCCCCTTTGGACCGAACCAACTTCCAGAAGCTCTTCGAAAAGAAGTTTCTGAATGGGAAGATGCTTATAATAAAAATGTTTCCAATCGACGCTCTGCTATCCTAATTACCGAAGCTCATCCCGTATCCGACGCCCCAGCAACGTTGGTGAATGACGAATTAGAGTCAGCTCTTCAGAACAAACCGATCCGCGAGTCTGAGTTTGATCGCCTTGTTCGAGACATAAAAACGCTCAATGACGCAGGTATATATAATCACGATTTTATGAGTAATCTGTTTCCACAGAGAGATGCAAAAGGCCAAGTCAAGTTTTATGCCATCGACTTTGAGCCTGAAACATTCGAAAAGTTGCACCCCGGCGAACACGAAGACGTCGCGCAAGTGTCAAGGATGCGAAAAGAGCTAAGGAAAAGAGGCGCTCTCGCCCCAGATGATTTCAAGGGAACCATAGCCGAGGCAAAGGCGCTGGCGCAGCCCGTTCAAGAAACGCCGTCAAAACGGCCCCTTCCGTTTGGGCTGGGCAAAATCAAGAACGCGTTTAGACTTAACCTATAGCCTTATCACCCCACGCAGCGCCGTGCGCGCGGTATGGGCGAAATAGCCAAACCAAAAAACAATCCCAAGCCATTTGGTGCCATCTTCAAAAAAGAACTCCCACTGCCCGAGCCTATCGAGCAGCGGATCGGCCAGCATGTCGGCGCCATCGGATAGCCCCAAAAAGCCCAAAGCAACACCAAGCACGACATAACGCGTTTGCCTTATATAACTTGCAAAAGTCACAAGATAGGTCAGCACCGCAACGCCGAGCAGTCCCACCACGACGAGTTCGTTTATATGAAAAACGTTTTGGGCGAGATCGTCATGAAATTGGAAAAAATCATCAAATAATAGGTACGATGTAATAAGTCCGCCGTAAAAAAGGAACGATGCCGAACGATCCTTTGCAACGTGGCGTAGGATCGAGGCCGAAAACAAACAAATCGCCGCCGCCCAAGCCCACACCAACACCCCAAGGTTTGAGAGCACACTTGTGAGGGGCGGAAGGTGCGCGATTGCCATCATATCCTGGGTCATATCAGGAATGGGAACTTTGTACACAAGGGCTGCAATCGCCACCGCGCCAAGAACAAGCAAGGCTGGAAAACATAACACCATAACGATGGGAAACGATCCCTTTAATTCTTCCAAAAAACTACGCAACCCTATCATCTTCTTTATCCCTGCCCTTGTTTAGTCCTTTATTGAAGGAAACCCACATCTTTTTAAAAGGAGACCCTTAGAAAAACAATCCTTAGTACTTAATGATATACATAACGCTGGTATTGACCGGTCGCGTATCGCCGCCGCCTGTGTAGGTGCTGTTGAACGCCGCAATGTCGACCGTATGACTATGGGATCCGGCTGAACCCGTGGTGGCTGTGCCAGCATTCCATGAGCTAGAGCCCTCCGGCTTCGCGCCCGCAACCAAAGCAGATGTTCCACTATCATAGTAAACCGTGTTGATATTGTGCGTATGCGAACCGTCAGTGCTTGAGCCCGTTGAGGGTGGATCAACAGAGTTCGTGTGGGTTTTTATAACGTCGGCTTGCTTCGTTCCGACATTATCCCCGGTTGTACCATCCCCTCGGTCCGTTCGTGAAGCCGCGTCGGGGTCCGTGGCGCTTCCATGCGCCCAACCACGCAGAAACATCCCGCGATAATCCGGCAGATTAAATGTGGTCGATCCGTCCCCCGCGCCATAACTCGTCCCTATCACGGCAAACAAGGCCGAATAGGTTGCCCGCGAAACCGCCGCGCCATTGCATTCCAAATAGCCAGAGGGAACTGTAGACATCACCCAAGCCTTAACCTCACCTGTTGCTCCCCCGCCTCCCGCAACGAAGCTCTTCCATGCCGATCCGTCACAATAGGCCAAGGCAGATCCCGTATATTGAATCATCCCTGCCTTGTTTGCATCACAGGCTGTCGAAGAATAGGGCGGACTAGCCACCGCCCCAACAAATAGGGGTGCCTTCTGGAAAGTACCGGTCGTGGCCCCCGTGCTTGTACATTGGGCCAGGGTGTCAAAATCGGTTGAATGCGCGCCTTGAGCACAAGATGTGCCGATCTGGCTTTCCCCAAACGTGGGGGTTGTTTGGGCAAACGCGCCAGCCGACGCAAGCAGCATCGAAACCATTAGGACAAACAACATAGTCCGCATCAGCGCGCTCTCCCTATACCAAAGGCAATCAATCGTTTCATTTCGGGTCAGCCCCTCAGTATTTAATGATATACATGGCATAGATATTGACCGGTCGTGTCTCGTTCCCGCCTGTGTAGGTGCTGTCAAAAGCCGCGATATTGACAGAATGACTATGGGATCCATCTGAGGTCGTAGAAGTCGAGTTTGTTGGTGATGATGCGTTCGAAGAAAGATATGGCTGATTTGATGAGCTATATAGAACTTGTTTTCCATGCGTGTGCGAACCATCTGTGCTTGTGCTCGTCGACGGTGGATCAATCGAGTTTGTATGGGTTTTTATAGCGTCGGCTTGCTTCGTTCCGACATTGTCCCCCGTTGTGCCATCCCCTCGGTTTGTTCGTGAAGCCGCATCGGGGTCCGTGGCGCTTCCATGCGCCCAACCACGCAGAAACAT
>CAYZXV010000055.1:0-8015 GCA_964482525.1 uncultured Rhodospirillaceae bacterium
AAAAGGATAAATTGTGGCTGATCATCATGCCGGGCGACAAACGCGCGCGCCTCGGCCCCGTTGAAAAGGCGGTTGGCGCCGCCCGTCTTTCCTTTGGCAAACCGGACCTCCTCTTAGAGGTTTTGGGGATTACACCGGGCTCTGTCACCCCTTTCGCTTTGATGAACGATACAACCCGGCAAGTCAGCGTTGTGCTGGATCAAGACCTAATGAAAGCGCCAATGGTTAATTTCCACCCGCTACGCAATGACGCCTCCACGACGGTGACAAGTGCCGACCTATTAAAATTTATCAATCACTTAGGATACAATCCCGCCTTTACGGATTGTGGCGTCTGGGACGAAGGCGTGCCCCACGAATGAAACTATTAAGCTACGCAAAAGTAACCGTTTGTATGGTATAATCGCGTCCGTATCGCATACTAAGCCGTTTGAAACGCACCCATTACCGTCGGAGAGATAAATGAAAAAGGATTTTCGCAAGGCCGCAAAACTTTTCACATTGGCTGGATTAGCTACTTTGGAAGCTCTCCTTCCCACCCCCAATGCAGACGCCGCTGACTCTCTCGTTTACGCGCCGGATGGGCGCGGCAATTATACGCTCCGCACGGGCGGGACCCAGCTTGGCGGCGAAGAAGCCCCCATCGTTTTCCTAAACGACAAAGGAAACAAGAACGCCGTGTTTGTTGATGCGGCGGACTATAAAGCCTCTATCCAAAGGAACGGAACGCAAGAGACCATCACCGTGACCAGCTCCTTTCCGATGAGCGGAGAAGAAATCACGTATAATACGACCTTTTCGCACGAACCTTCTTCCAGTGACCCCAAAAAACATTTCAAATTTTCAGCCGCACGCGCCTATGGCACAGAAGCCGGGAGCTTTAATTTCTATGACACAAGCCACGAAGTCCGAAAAGCCCGCGAAATGGCCGAAGGCGCTTATCAAGCTGCCGAAACGGCAAAAAGGCAACAAGTGGCCAAACAAGCCGCCTCGCAATATGTGGGCGACAGCACAACCCAAGTTGTAATCGAAGGGAACAAAACCCAACAAAAGACGCACGTCACAACCCATTTCTATAACCCCCACCTGGCAGGGGAAGAAGGCTTGACCCTTTCCTATGATCTAAACCAAAGACAGGTCGATTTTGTTGGCCTCGCCCGTGACACGGCAAAGACGCTTGCAAAGGTTCAATCGCCCTTCCGCGATCTACCCTTTGAAACCCAAAATAACTTGGCAGGCATTCTTGTCACCGAATCCCTTCTCAAAGGCCGTAAGGCCTTCGTTCAAACGGTCCCAGAACCTCAGGATATCCCAGAACCAGGAGAAATTGGTGGCATTGTCATTGGCAACACCACAGTTGCGAACATGGACCATTTGATTGGGTATTCCCTTGAACAGATTGAACTCGCAACCAATAGCGCGATTGTTAAGGCGTTCAGAGGGAAAGAGTCCAACGGCTTGTTCCTGGATCGCGCGGTGCAAAACATGAAAATAGAAAAAAGGCAGCAAGAAGCCAAACGCGAAAGGGAAAATAAGGCCTTGGAAACCTTTCAGCGCGAAGCCAAAGAGCGCGCTACCCTTGCGGAAAAAATCCGCACCGGCAAAGCGACGCCAGCAGAGCGAGAGAATTTCGACCGGCTTCAAAAGAAATTGATCGAGGCGAATGCAAAAAATCCATTTGCCCCGCATATGGATTCGTCAAGCAAGGTCACGCCTGGAAAAAGCCAGAAACAATTGGAACCAACAGGCACAAACGGGGCAACACCAGAAAAATCCCAGATCGAGCCTCGCTCAAAGAAAGGCGATCTTCTTGTGAGGCAAGGCAAGAATGGGAAGCTTTCTTTGCTATCGCCCGTATAAGGGCCCAGACCCGATGGGCAAAAGGACTGAGCCAAGCCCTTTGTCTAGTCCCGGCGAAGAACGAGCACAGAAAAGGCGGTCAGGCCAAGGCTCGCAAGTACGTTCCAATTCGTAATTGTCAGGCCCAAGAAGGTAAAACCGACCTCATCGCATCGAACGATCGGAGCAGACAACAGGGCTTTGCGCGCTGCTTCCGGATCGCTGAGCACAAGCGGATTGACCGCGCAACCATCAAGACCAATCCACCATTGACGTTCAACACCCGTATGAAAGGTTGCCACAATTAAATTGGCAATAAAGGCCAGTAAGACAATCACGAACGCCGCGCGCCAATGGCATGAACAGCCACGGCTCAATAGAGCCGCCACCGAAGCGATCGCTGCCACGGCATAAAAAAGTCGTTGGATATAGCACAATTCGCACGGCAAAATTCCAAAAAACGTTTCAGCAACATAGGCAGCAAATAACGCGCCGGTCGACACAACAAATACCGTATAGGCCGCCATCGGCATGGGCAACAATAAGGCCCGACCCCTGTCGTACAAACGTTTAATCAACATGAACCCTCTGATGTGCGCTTACAAATCTTGCGAAGGCGGAACGTGAATAACCTCAGCCTCGATGGTTTCGGTGCGCGCTGCGCCAGGCCCTTGGCCTGCGGAAGGAAACGGCGCAAAAGGGAACGGCTTTTCATCGGATGCAAACGTCAGATAGCGCGTCACCTGTGCCTGATAGGTGGCAAGGTTGAGGCCAAAATCCGCAAGGCCGCCAAAGGATTGACCACCAAACAGCTTGGCAAGAAACTGGAAAATCGACGTTGCAAACGTCAAGATAATCGATAGGTAAAAGGCAAAGCCAAACACCACCAGATAGACAAAGCGAAGCCAAGTATCCTTGTCTTTCACATTCTTCTTGATCACATCTTCGTCAAAATTGGCCATGCGCGCCTCCTTAAAGCTGCCTTACAAGGTCTTTGTTATACCCAAAAATGTATCTCAGCGCAAAGCCTATCGATGGTTTCCACCGCAAGAACAGCCACAACAGCACCTTGTCGTCCCCTCTTCCGCAGCCGCATCGTCGTTGGTGCCTGAAAGGGTGCGGGCCTTACCAGCCTTAATGTCTTCCAGCGCCTGTTCAACATGCTTGCTAAAGACATATTCGGCGGGGCGTTGGTGGCTTGTATCAAGCTCTGGCGCAAAAGGCCCTTCGGTTCGCGGCCCCCGCAGCGCAGTCATAAACAGCTTGATGGGATGCTGAAGAGCATCTTCGGCAGCAGTTGGTTCGTATCCGCAATGAACCATGCAATCGGCGCACTTCTCATAACGCCCGGTGCCATACTTGTCCCATTCGGTCGTTTCCATGAGTTCCTTATATGTTTTCACGAAGCCTTCGCCGATAAGGTAACAGGGACGCTGCCAGCCAAACACGTTATACGTTGGCGTGCCCCACGGCGTACATTCATAGGTTTGGTTGCCGCAAAGGAAATCAAGGAACAGGGAGGACTGGCTAAACCGCCATTTGGGCTTGCCCTCTTTCTGCCGCTGCTTACCCAGACGAAAAATGTCACGAAACAAATTCTTTGTCGTCTGGCGGTTGAGGAAATGTTGTTGGTCTGCCGCACGTTCATACGCATAGCCGGGTGATAGCATGATCGCGTTCAACCCTATTTCCATCATGTGATCGAAAAAGGCGGCCTGCCGCTCAGGGTCGGCGTTGTTAAACAGCGTCGAATTGATATTCACCCGGAACCCACGGTCAATCGCGCGTTTAATCGCGCGTTCCGCTATATCGTATACGCCCTGTTTATTAACCGACTTGTCGTGATCTTCGCGCCCACCATCCAAGTGAACCGAAAGCGTCAAATAGGGGGACGGCGAATATTCGTCCATTTTTTTCTCAAGCAACAGCGCATTGGTGCACAAATAAACGTAGCGTTTTTGCTTGATAAGGCCTGCGACGATCTGCGGCATTTCACGGTGGATGAGCGGTTCGCCCCCCGGCAAAGAAACAACTGGTGCGCCGCATTCGTTCGCGGCATTCAGGCAGTCCTCGACGGAGAGACGTTGATTGAGAATTTCGGGTGGATAATCGATTTTCCCGCAACCAGGACACGCCAGATTGCAGCGAAACAACGGCTCAAGCATTAAAACGAGCGGATAACGCTTATTGCCCTTCAGTTTTTGCTTGAAGATATAAAGCGCAATATCAAACTGCTGGCGCAAGGGGACGGACATATCAACCTTCTTCGTTCGCTGTGGTTTTACCTTCCGCCTTGGTCAGCGAAAGGGGGAGACGGAAATGCACGTTTTCCTGGACGCCTGGGTGAACGTCAACCTCGGTCGAGGGATCAATCTCTTTAATCCGCTGGATCAAGCCTTCGATCAAATCTTCTGGGGCAGACGCGCCCGCCGTGATGCCAACCACATTTTTACCCTTTATCCAGTCCGGGTTGAGTTGGCTTGCATCTTCGATAAGATAGGCGGGGACCCCGACTTCCTCCGCCCGTTCACGCAGGCGCGAGGAGTTCGAGCTGTTGTGCGCACCAATCACCAAAACAACATCAACATGCTTGGCCAGTTCGCGCACCGCGCCCTGACGATTTTGCGTGGCGTAGCATATGTCGCGGATCGTTGGGCCCACAATGTTGGGGTATTTGGTTTTCAGGGCATCGATAACAGCTTTGGTATCGTCGACGCTAAGCGTCGTTTGCGTGATATAAGCCAGCTTTTCCGGGTGGCCAATATCCAGTTTTGCAACGTCCTCGGCGGTTGATATTAAGTGAACCTTTGCCGGAACGCGGCCTAGCGTGCCTTCAATCTCCGGATGGCCCTCGTGGCCGATCATGATAATCTCGTACCCCGTACGCGCGTATCGCTGACCTTCCGTGTGAACTTTCGACACCAAGGGACAGGTTGCATCAATCACCGTCAGGTTGCGATCACGAGCATGTTTTTCGACTGCTTCGGACACGCCATGCGCACTGAAAATAATGATCGAGCCATCAGGGACTTCATCCGTGTCTTCCACAAACACTACGCCCTTGGCCGCGAGGCGAGAGACCACATGGCGGTTGTGCACGATCTCGTGCCGCACATAAATTGGTGGCCCAAATTTTTCCAGCGCCAACTCGACGATCTCAATTGCACGTTCAACACCCGCGCAAATCCCACGCGGCTGGGCCAATAGAACTTTCATGCTCTTCATCCTAAAGCTTTTTTATCGGGAAGGCCGAATGTAGTGCGCCACTGCGGCAAAGTAAAGGCAAGGTGATTTTATCATCTAAACCAGTGATCTTATAAAGGATTATGTCGATTCCGGTTGAAAAAAAATGCTGCTTACTGTATGGTAATCTTAATAGGGAATGGGATCCCAGTTTCCAAGTTTCGACCGCAGAAAAATGCACAACAACACTGCGAGAAAGGAGGAACGTGTAATGTCTGCCCTTTTCTACAAACCCATGCTGATGAGTGCCCTCTTCCGTGGCGACCGCGAGGCTCTTTGGCACGTCGTGTTCCAAGCAATGGCGTCAAAAGACCCGTCACTCATGGATGATGTGCTCGACTCCATGGACGACTTCCCTCAAATGTTCCCACGGGATGTACAACTCAGCCTCCAACCTTATCTTGCGCGTCGCCAGCGCGAAATGGAGCTTAGGAAAGCCTTTCCACAGCAGGAGCGTCGCGCATTCCCGCGTCCCGACGCGCCCGAAGGTCGCGCCTTTTCCCCGCGCACGCGTGAAGACATGGCCTATTATAAAGGCAAGGTGTTCGATCCGGTCCGTCAGACCTATGTCGAGGAAGGACAGACCGTCGCTTTGGCCCCGTCAACGGATATAGTGCCCGAACCACGGCCAGAGCCGAATTAGAGCGCTGCCTACTTAAGCTCAAGCCCCTGCGCGCCGTGTTTTACGGTAACGGAGTCGCCGTCTTTTATCCGTCCGGCCAAATAAGCTTCGGCCAACTTGTTCTGAAGCTCGCGTTGGATGACACGCTTAAGCGGTCTGGCCCCATAAACGGGATCATACCCGACCTCAGCAAGCCATTGCATTGCATCGGGCGCAAGCGAAAGCCCGATGCTGTGCGCCGCCATGAGTTTTTGAAGCCGCGCGATCTGCACCTCAACAATCCGAGCCATATCAGTGCGGCTTAAGCGACGGAAAAGGAGGATTTCGTCAAGGCGATTGAGAAACTCTGGCCGGAAATGGCGGCGCACGATCTCCATCACATCCGCGCGAGTCTCCTCGCCCAACGCATCACCTACGTCACGCACGATAACGTCAGCACCAAGGTTTGATGTGAGGATGATAAGTGTGTTTCGGAAATCCACGCCGCGTCCCTGTCCATCGGTGAGACGACCATCATCAAGGACTTGAAGCAAGATATTGAAAACGTCGGGATGCGCCTTTTCAATTTCATCGAACAGGATAACCTGATACGGCCTGCGCCGAACCGCTTCGGTAAGCGCCCCACCCTCTTCATATCCGACATAACCTGGCGGCGCCCCAATCAGTCGGGCGACGGCATGCTTTTCCATATATTCGGACATATCAACGCGCACCATCGCCTGCTCATCATCAAACAAAAATTCGGCCAACGCTTTTGTAAGTTCGGTTTTCCCTACGCCCGTGGGCCCAAGAAAGAGGAAGGAGCCAATCGGGCGCTGCGGATCCTGAAGTCCCGCACGCGCACGTCGAACCGCATTTGAAACAGCCGTGACCGCCTCGTTCTGCCCTATAACGCGTTTTTGCAGATAAGATTCCATCTGCAACAACTTTTCTCGCTCACCTTGCATCATCTTGTCGACGGGAATACCTGTCCAACGGCTGACGATCGCGGCGATATCGGTATCCTTGACCGCTTCGTCGATCATCATCCCGCCTTCTGGACCCTCGGCCGCTTTCAACTTCTTTTCAAGCTCAGGGATGACGCCATAGGCTAGCTCACCCGCGCGCGTGTACTGGCCATCACGTTGCGCCGCATCGAGTTCCTTTCGCGCCTGTTCAATTTTTTCTTTAAGTTTCTGCGCTGTACCCAGTTGGGCTTTTTCTTCTTCCCACCGCGCGGTCAGGCTGGCAGATTCCGCCGCAATCTTTTTGATCTCCTCGTCCAGTTTATTAAGCCGTGTGCGTGAAGCCGTATCGTTTTCTTTCTTGAGGGCGGCTTGTTCGATGCGCAGCTGGATTAAACGACGGTCGAGTTCGTCAATTTCCTCAGGCTTGCTGTCGACCTCCATGCGCAACCGTGCGGCGGCTTCATCCACAAGATCAATGGCCTTATCTGGCAAAAACCGATCAGCGATATAGCGGTTCGAAAGCGTCGCCGCCGCCACAAGCGCGCCGTCCGTAATGCGAATTCCGTGATGAAGTTCGTATTTTTCCTTAAGCCCACGCAGGATGGAGATCGTATCCTCAACAGTTGGTTGACTTACAAACACTGGTTGAAACCGCCGCGCCAGCGCGGCGTCTTTTTCAATATACTGACGATACTCATCAAGCGTCGTCGCCCCAACGCAATGCAGCTCGCCCCGCGACAGGGCAGGTTTAAGCATGTTCGAGGCATCCATGGCCCCATCCGTCTTTCCCGCACCGACAAGCAAGTGAAGCTCGTCGATGAAAATGACAATCTCGCCTGCCGCCGCCGCAATCTCGCTTAAGACTGCTTTCAGGCGTTCTTCGAACTCGCCCCGATATTTCGCTCCGGCAACTAACGCGCCCAAGTCGAGGGATAAGATGCGTTTGTTTTTCAAACTCTCCGGCACATCACCCCGCACAATGCGCTGGGCCAACCCTTCGATAATCGCGGTCTTACCCACCCCCGGTTCACCGATCAAAACGGGGTTGTTTTTGGTCCGTCGGGCCAGAACCTGGATCGTCCGGCGGATCTCTTCCTCGCGCCCTATCACGGGGTCAAGCTTGCCTTCCTTGGCCGCGGCAGTGAGGTCGCGCGCATAGCGTTTTAAGGCATCGTAAGCTTCCTCCGCCCCGGCGCTATCGGCGGTGCGGCCCTTGCGCAGCTCATTAATGGCTTGGTTGAGGTTTTGGGGTGTAACACCTGAATCCTGAAGTATTTTCTGAACCTCAGTTCCTTCGGCCAGGGTCATGGTTTGCAATAGCCGCTCGATCGTCACAAAGCCATCCCCGGCCTTTTGTGCGACCT
>CAYZXV010000056.1:0-7820 GCA_964482525.1 uncultured Rhodospirillaceae bacterium
GATATGTCCATGGATGGCGAAAATCCGCGTCAGGCCTATGCCGCCGAATACGCACTGCGCAATCACTATGAATCGGTCGAAGATGTTTTTGCGCGGTTCCCGGTTACCGATGCAGAGCAAAGATCGTTGCTTGAAGGCGGCGTGATTGCGCGTCGCGAGGCGCTTGATCTGGGTGGGCTTAAAACTCACGAAGCCGCTGTGCTAGCCACACGGCCAAAGGGCGCGCCACTGCCGTGGCGCCTTGAATCCTATGGCAAATACAACTTTATTTTCCTTTTGGATTACGGCAGTTTTCGCGATATCCAGCGGCATCGCAACGGCGTGTGCCAGATCCCGCTGCTCGACGGGCGTTATGGCGTGCATCCGTGGTATCTCAGCGCGTTTAAAGACTTACTTGCCCCTGCCGATTACATCGCTCTTCAAGATGCGATTGCCGAGCAATTCGCCGCGATTGAAGTGCTGCCCCAGCGTGGGTTGCAAACCACGCTGGTTGAAAACCAATATTTATACCCGATGGGCACGATGGCGCTTGTTCATGCGTCGTACTCCCTGCCACAAACGGTGTATGTTGGCGAATTACGTTCTGGTAAGACAGTACACGGTTCGCTTCGTCCTATTGCGCAAAACATGCTTGAGATCTTGAAGAAAGATCTGCCCAATATGGCGCTTTACGGCGATCATGACCCCGATGGTTGGAGCGCCAAACGCGGCGAGCAGACGATCACGAAAAAGGCGGGGTAGTTCACTACCCCTCATGCACCGCGTCGGCGATGGATTTGACGAAGGCCAGCGTTTCTTTGAGATAGGTGGGGTCGACCGCGCCGGTTTTGGGATCAATATATTGCGCAATGATGCGCATGATCGAACTGCCGACAATCGCGGCGTCGCCCATTTTTGCCGTTGCACGCGCTTGCTCAGGCGTGCTGGTGCCAAAGCCGATGGCGATGGGCAGCGTGGATTTCAAGCGAACTTGCGCGATGGTTTTCTGAAGTGTGTCGGCATCCGCGACTTTGCCGCCTGTCACGCCCGTGACCGACACGCAGTAGATAAAGCCCTTCGCGCCTTTCAGAACCGTCGGCAGGCGCGCTTCGTTCGTGGTCGGCGTGACAAGACGGATTTGGTACAGGCCGCGCTCAAGCGCGGGCAGGCGAAACTCTTCATCCTCTTCGGGCGGCAGGTCGGGAATAATAAAGCCATCGACGCCAGCCTTGGCCGCGTCATCAAGGAACTTCATGATCCCATAGCTATAGATCGGGTTGTAATAGCCCATGAGGATAATGGGCGTTTCCGTGTCTTTCTTGCGGAAGGTTTTGACCATCTCAAGGATCTTTGGCACCGTTATTCCTGCGCGAAAAGCCTGAAGGTTTGCGGCTTGAATGGCTTCGCCGTCCGCCATCGGATCGCTAAACGGCATCCCGATTTCGATGATATCCACACCGACACGCGGCAGGTTCACAAGAATATCGCCATAGGCCTTCAGGTCTGGATAGCCCGCTGTGGCAAAGCTGATGAAGGCTTTCTTGCCTGCGGCCTTAAGGGCTTGGAAGCGGGCGTCGATGCGGTTTGTTTTTTTCATCAGATTTCGACTCCTAAACGCTCGGCCACGGTAAAGATGTCTTTGTCTCCGCGTCCGCAGACATTGACGACCAGCAAATGATCCTTTGGCAACTTCGGTGCGAGCTTGCAGACATAGGCGAGCGCATGCGCGGGTTCGAGTGCCGGGATAATGCCTTCAAGCTTGATGCACAATTGAAAGGCGTCGAGCGCCTCGATATCGGTGGCCGAGACGTAATGCACTCGGCCATTGTCGTGCAGCCACGCATGCTCAGGCCCCACACCGGGATAATCAAGCCCGGCGGAGATTGAGTGCGCCTCTTGGATCTGGCCATCTTCGTTTTGAAGGAAATAGCTGCGCATGCCGTGCAGGATGCCTGCGCGACCGCCAGTCAGTGCGGCGGCGTGCATGCCTGTTGAAATGCCGTGCCCGGCGGCTTCCACTGCGTGAATAGCAATCGAAGGTTCATTCAGAAATTCATAGAACAAGCCCATCGCGTTCGAGCCACCGCCGACGCAGGCGACGAGCGAGTCGGGCAGGCGGCCTTCGGCCTCCATCATCTGGCTGCGAACTTCGCGGCCCATCACGGATTGAAAATCGCGGACCATGGCGGGGTAGGGGTGCGGTCCACCGACAGAGCCGATGATATAAAACGTATCGTCAACATTGCTGACCCAATCGCGCAAGGCCTCGTTCATCGCGTCTTTGAGGGAGCGCGAGCCGCTTTTTACCGCGCGCACTTCGGCGCCCAGCAGCTTCATGCGAAAGACGTTAGGCCTCTGCCGTTCGATATCAAGCTCGCCCATATACACAACGCAGGGCAGGTTGAAGAGCGCGGCGACGGTTGCCGTCGCAACGCCATGCTGGCCCGCGCCGGTTTCGGCGATGATGCGGGTCTTGCCCATGCGTTTGGCAAGGAGGATCTGGCCCATGCAGTGATTGATTTTGTGCGCGCCGGTGTGGTTGAGCTCGTCGCGTTTCATATAGATTTTCGCGCCACCCAGTTTTTCGGTCAGACGCGGCGCGTGATAAAGCGGCGAGGGCCGCCCGACATAGTGTTTCAGGTAATAGTCGAGTTCTTTTTGAAACAGGGGGTCTGCTTTGGCCGCTTTATAGGCTTTGTCGACCGCGAGGACCATCGGCATTAAAGTTTCGGCGACATAGCGGCCACCATAGGGGCCAAAATGGCCGCGCTCATCCGGAACGGCTTTGAGGGATTCGGGGTCGTTATGGGTTTTTTTCATCGGGGCCTGCGGCAATAAAGGAAAAGGCGGCTTCCTCCGAGTTAAAGCAACTCAGGCCCTAAAAAACAACCGAAAAAGGGGTGTGGACAGTAAACAATGTCATCCTCGACAGGCGTGGCACCGTAGGTGCAGCGCCGTGATCGGGGATCCAGGGCCACATGATACTAAGGTTTATTCCCGGTCCCCTGGACCCCCGCCTTCGCGGGGGTGACAAGTATCTTATGGGGTTCATGACAGACTGTGGTTGATTAGGTCAAAAACCTAATGATGATCCAGCGTATACGGATTAATTTGGCGGCAATCCATATGGAAAACCTCGTGCGGGTGATACATGCCGGTTCCTTCCGGACCCTCGGCAAAATCGCTTTCAATATCGGAATGGCGGCGCGTTCTTGCGCAAACGTGGCGGGCGATAAGCTTATAGATAGACATGGATTGAATCTCATCCAAGAGAGGGTTAACGGAGCAAACAATACCTATTTGGTTTGTTTTGTAAAGCCCCTTTTTGGTTGGCCCTTTTTTTGGTGAGGGAGAGGTCTATAAATGGCCAAATTTACCAAATATTCACCTGTTTTTCTGTGATTTTTAACCTTATGGCTACGGCTTGTTAAGTTGAGAGCGGTATTATGATCTCTATTATTTGAGACAAATTCTATCGAATGGAGATTGCCATGTGTTTATTTGACGCCCGCCTGATTTCCGTGCTCAGCATCATTTTCTTTTTGATCGCGGCTTTCGTTTCGAACGATGCCAGCGCCTTGCCGTAAGAGAAGCTTATGACGTTTTTGCGCGTGTACCTGCTTTTGCGCGAGGCATGCTGACCGGATGCGCCGTCGCTTTGGGCAGTGTCTTGCGGATCGACCGCGCCAAGTTTGCAATCTTTGATCGTTTTGCTTCGTTTTTCGCTGCCGCAGCCGCAAGGCTGACGGTGCGGCGTTTCATCACCACGGCACCGTGTGTTGCAGGCATTGCCTGCGTGAGCGTGTGCGGTTGAGCCCCTTCCATCGTCACACTTTTAAGACCGAGCCGCCAGGCTTGCAGCACCAGAGTCGCGCGCGCGTCTGCCGGAACAGAGGCCGGTACGTCAAGCCGCGCATCGACATCGCCAGAGACAAAGCCTTGGGTCGCGCCTGCCATGCGGAGTACGGCTTCAACGCCGACATCGGCACGTGTTGCAAAGACGGGGCGCAGTGTTTCGCTGAGTTCCATCACGCCTTTCACTGTGCGATGGCCACAGCAGAAGGCGTTGGCGCGCGCGATCTCTTCACTTGTGAACCCAAGATGGGCAAGCAAATTAAAGGATGGCGCTTTCATTTTCTTTGGCGCGATCTTTAGCTTGTCGCGACAGGCTTTGACACCCACGATCCATGGGGTGAAGGCTTGGCGAATATGATCGGCGTTGCGCAGCGCGGCCTCGACGCGATCCAGCATCGCATCGTCAAACCCTTTTTGTTTCAGCGCATAGTGATTAATCACTGGCGCGGCGATCAAAGTACGATAACCCACGACATGATCGATAACGGCCTGCACGTCGGCGGCATCAAGCCCACAAGCGACAAGGCCAAGATCAAGGGCAGGGCGCGCCCGCCGTTCAAATGAGGGGTCGTCTTCAAGGCTGGTGGCATAATCGCAGGTCAGCGTGGTTTCGGGTTCGATCCCTTGTGCGGTGCTGTCCATCAGCGGCGCGAGCGAGGGGTCGGCATAAAAGCCCGTCAGGTGCGTGTGGCGCAGACCGCTGCGCTCCACATGGCGCAGGGCTTCGTCGCTCATGTATCTTGCTGTTGAGATCAAAACGAGGTCAGCGCCAGAGGCAACATCAAGTGTTTGTGGCACGATGGAAAGGCGATCATAGTCGGTCTTTTCCCCGAAGACGGCGCGCGTTTTATTACGCAGGACGCGCAGGCACGTTTCGCGGTCCTTATGAAAGCAAGCGCATGCGCCGTATTTCGCCGCCATCTGGGCCGAGGTGATCGTGGCGGTCGCTGTGACAATGGCGGTGAGCGCGGCAGCCGTGCCTCTGGCTTTCTCGCTGTCATACGGGATGCCAAGGCTCATCAGCAGGCTGGCAAGGTTGCCAAGCCCGATTTGGATGGCGCGGCTTTCGCTCGGCTGTGTGGTCCATGCGTCATAGTGAAGGTCAAGGAGAAGGGTCGCGATCTTGGCCGCTTGACCAAGGCCGACAACATCCACGCGCCCATCATCCTGACGAAAGGCCATCAGGTTGATCATAGCGCGTGGCATCGGGTCCAGATGCGGCACGCTGCCCCATTCGTTCATCGTATCGGCGAACAGAACGGTGCTGATCGGTGGGCCTTGGCTGTTTTTCATATAGGGTTGCCATTTGACGACGGCTTGCGGGTGCGTATCGCTCAGCTGAGAATCGACCGTGTAGTTTTGCAAGATCAGCGCGCCATGGCGGAGTTTCTTCCCGCTCTCAGGCGTATCGCATGGGGTCAGGCCATAGGCCCAGGCGAGCCCAAGGCGCGCCATGTCGCGCGGCGCGAGCACAAGTCGGCGGGTGAGGAGCAGGGCGCGTGCTTCATCAAAAAAGGTCGAGGCTGAAATCTCGCCATCCCATAAATCGTCTTTCCACCCGCGATAGGCGGCGGCGGCGGCAATCCGGTCAACAACCTCCAGAACCGATTGCTCGGACGTTGTGGTCTCGCCGTCGCGTCGATGCGCCCACAGCCAGGACGGGGTTGTGTTTTCTTCAATCGCGCGGCGTTTAGCGGGGATGGCACTGTGCATCGTCTCGCGCATGGCCTGTATGGCTTCAAGATTCCAATCGCGCGGCGCGCTCACAGCCTCTTTATCGGCGGCAAGCGTCACAAAGTTCGCTTTATCGTGCGGGGCAAGGGAACCGGTCGTAAAAAGGCGTTCAATGTGCATCGGAAGTCCTTGAACGAACAAAAGAAAAGGGACTGTTGCGGGCCGTTTTCAAAAAAGTTATCCACAACATCCTGTGTCGCGATGATGTTATGCCACAAAATATAGTAGCATGAAAGAAAAAGATATTCACAGACTCGCTTCCGGAAAGGTCCTTGCGAATCCTTGACCTCTTGGCCTATTTGCGAGAGGGTGAAAAAAGTTGTTCACAGAAAAAATCACGGCTTCACGCATCGTTCAGCGAGTTTTCCTTTATGTTCGAATCCTTTTCTTGGATCCGCAGGCTTTCTCAGGCCGGCACAGTCCTTATCACCCGGCTTTCCGGCGTGAAAGTGGGGCAGGATTCTTTTGGGAACAGCTATTACAGTTTGTTCCGGCGGCAAGGCCTTTCGGGGAAGGAGCGGCGTTGGGTCCTTTATGCGGGCGAGCCGGAGGCCAGCAAGATCCCGCCGGAATGGTACGCCTGGATGCATCATATGGCTGAACGCCCTTTGCCCATCGTGTGCGATCAACCCTTGCCCAACGTGGTGGTTAAACGGTATGGTTGGCAAAAGCCGCATCACCCGAATCTCACCGGGACCGAGGCGGCCTTGATTCCTTCCGGGTATGGCCTGAACCTCTTGATCGAGGGGCGGTCGCGTAAAGCACCGCCAACCTATCAGGCCTGGACCCCGCCCACGTAAAGCATCACTCTAAGGGAGTCGTTAGGTATGGGACGCAATGCGATAGAAACTGTTTTAGGGGCCGTGGTCCTTGTTGTCGCAGGCCTTTTTCTGGCCTTCGCCTATTCAAGCGCCGATTTGCAAAAGGTAAAGGGCTATAAGATTACGGCGAACTTTCCAATGGTTGACGGCCTGAAAGTCGGCGGCGACGTGAAGGTCAACGGGGTCAAGGTCGGCTCTATCGACAGTATGCATCTGATTACCGATGGAGGGGCCGATCAGTATTTAGTCAATACGGCCATGACCATTTTGCCTGATGTCGATATCCCAACCGACTCCATTGCTATTGCGGCCAGCGAAAGCTTGCTGGGTGGAAAATATCTGTCGATTGAGATCGGCGTTGAAGATGAAGTTTTGCCTAAGGACGGCACTGGTAAATTAACGCGCACACAGGCCCCTATGCGCCTTGACGATCTGATTGGCCAATTGATTTACAGTGGTAAGGCTGGCGGAGAGAAAGAAAAGGCAACGTCTGCGGCCCCGTCTGTTCCTGCAGGGGATATAGCCGCGCCCACAGCTGTCGCGCCCAGCATGGCCCCGGCGTCTCCGTGAAGCACGTTTTATTTCTTTTCCTTTTGGTGTTGTTTGCGCTTCGCGTTTCAGACGCGCAGGCCGCCGCGCCCAGTGTCGAGCGGCCAAGAGCGATCTTACGCGCGCTTGACAAGGTGACCGCCCGTGTCGAGGAAATCGAAGTTACGATCGAGCGACCCTATCGCTTTGGGACGTTGTTTATCACCGCGCATAGCTGCCGCGTGACAACGCCCGACGAGCCGCCTGAGGCCGCCGTGTTCCTTGATGTCAGCGAGGTTAAAGGCGGGGAAGAGGGGGAACCCGTCTTTTCCGGATGGATGTTTGCCTCAAGCCCGGCTTTATCCGCGATGGAACACCCGGTTTATGATCTTTGGTTAATCGGATGCCGCGAGGCTAAGGCGAATTGACCGTGGCGCCGCCGCGTCTTTTTTGCTATACTCCGCCGCCAGTTACGGAAGTGCAGTGATCCATGAGCAGTCAAGATAAATTGAGAGAACGGTTAGAACTTCTAAAGGCGGAGCATCGCGACCTTGACGACGCGATTTTGGCGCTGACGCAGCGGGCTATGCCGGACATGGTTCAGATCGCGCGGATCAAAAAGAAAAAGCTCACCCTGCGCGATGAAATCACCCGCCTTGAAAGCGAAATCCTCCCCGACATTATTGCGTGAGTGACGCTGTTTTTTCTTGGGGTCATGCATCAACAATCCGTTCCTCGTTATCTCGTCTCTCTATTACCCCGCCCCTAACCCCTCCCCAAGGGGAGGGGGATTCCACCGTGTTAGTGGAAAGTGAATTTCTTTAACATTCAAAATTTTTATAACGTTCTATCCGCAATAACGCAGGTGTCCCCCTCCCCTTGGGGAGGGGTTAGGGGCGGGGT
>CAYZXV010000057.1:0-7819 GCA_964482525.1 uncultured Rhodospirillaceae bacterium
TCTTATCACGTCTGGCTTTCCGAAATGATGTTGCAACAGACAACTGTGCCCGCCGTTATTCCCTATTTCCTTAAGTTTCTGCGGCGTTGGCCCTCGCTTGCCTCGCTCGCCAAGGCAGAATTGGATGAAGTTAACCAAATGTGGGCTGGCCTTGGCTATTACAGGCGGGCGCGCTTCCTACTCACCTGCGCCAAAAGCGTCATGAAAGATCATGGCGGCGTTTTTCCACAAAACGAAACAACCCTTCGCACCCTTCCCGGCATCGGCCCCTATACAGCTGCCGCCTTGGCTGCGATTGCTTTTGACCAACGCGCCAATGTCATTGATGGTAATGTCGAGCGTGTCATCACCCGTCTTTTTGCAATCAAAACACCCCTTCCTGCCGCGAAGTCTATAATCAAGAAACAGGCAGCCACTCTACTCCCTACCAAACGGTATGGGGATTATGCTCAGGCTCTTATGGATCTGGGAGCAACCGTCTGCACACCCCGTGCCCCTCGCTGCACTGATTGCCCTTGGGCGAAGGCCTGCTGCGGGTATTTGCTTAACGTCGCAGAAACCCTTCCCAAACGACAAGCGGTGAGGCCAAAACCTGCCCGCTATGGGTTTGCCTTTATTTTGCACGACCCTATGGGACGCGTCCTCCTTCAAAAACGCCCAGAAAAGGGGTTGCTTGCTGGGATGCTTGGTCTGCCAACAACCCCATGGGAAAATGACGTAATTCCCTGGGCTGTTGCAAAGCGGCTTGCCCCCATCAACGCCCCCTGGCAAAGAATTAACGACATCGTCAAACACCCCTTTACCCACTTTACACTTCACCTCAGTCTTGCCACAGCTCACACCAACGAACCCGTTGAGGGAAAGTGGGTTCAGTGGCATGATCTGGGGCAAGAAGCCCTGCCGAGTGTCATGCGCAAGGCTTTAGCCTTTGTCGACCGGGATCACCACTTACAGGATTAATGTCCATGCTCTTCTTGCGCCGCTTTGTTTTTCTGTTTCTTGTCATAGGAACCTTAGGGAGCTTCCCGCTCCCAGCCCATGCGCAATTTTTTGCCGAACCGACCCTTGTCAACCTGCTGCGCGGATTGATGCGATTTCAAGCCGTCGACATTCAGCAAAATCAAATTATCGATTTTTATGCAAGAACAGCTGATTGCGACCTTTTTAAGAAAAAGTTCGACAACGAGTTTGAATGGGAAAAAGTACGACAAGCGACACGCGAAGGCGTCCGCCAGAGCGTGGGCGGGTTCCCAACAGCCTTTAAATATGAAACAACCATGCAACTTGATCGTTATGACTTTTCACGAGGGATTTATCCCTTTTTCTCGAAAGACAGGGAAACGCGCTTTGATGTCAATTCATTCACCGTCAGCGCAAAGGACGAACCGACCTGTGGGCGCGATTCCAGTCGCGCGCCCATCCCGCTTGAGTTCAAGTTTGTCACAGGAAAAACGGTAAAAATGGATGGACTTTCTTTGTCCGAATAACAAGGCAAAGAACTCATTACACTCATGGAAGCCGTAGGAAACAACGACCGCCTCATTTATCCTCGTTTTAATTTTCGTGTCAGGTTCATAGCCACCCTTGTGCCCAAAACTGTCCTGAATGAAGCCGAAAAAGCCAAGTCATGGCAAGAAGAAATGCGACATAAACTAAGCGTTTCACAAGATGCCGACGGGGCGGCTGTTACGATTAATTGCGATCTGGACTCTATCGAATATTACGAGGATAAAGAGCGCACCCGACTCATCTATGTTTATTGGCCGTAATTGTTTTGCGGTATAGAAAGGCCCCTTATGACGAACCTCGAAAAATTGACTGCCTGTTTTCGCGACGCCCTGTCACTTGACTCGAACGAACCAGTCGAAACGCTTGGGTATCAACAGCATAAATCATGGGATTCCGTTGGACACATGCGCCTTGTCGCCGCCTTGGAAACCAGCTTTGACATCATGATGGATACCGACCAAATCCTAGGGATGAGCAGTTATTCGAAAGCCAAGGAAACCCTTATTGCTCAGGGGATCACCTTTGATGCTTGAAGGCAAAATCGCGCTTATTACTGGTGCCTCACGTGGCATCGGTGCCGCAACGGCCAAAGCGTTCGCCAAACATGGGGCAACCCTTGCCCTGACAGCTCAGGACAAAGAACCGCTGCACGCGCTAGCTGAAACCCTTAACAAGCAATATGGAACCACTTGTCTTGTCCACACCGGAGATGTTCGAGATAACGCAAGCGTTCAATCGCTATACAAAGATGTCTTTACCCGCTATGGCCGCCTTGACGTGCTCGCCGCAAATGCAGGCATTCTCGTTGATGGGCTGATCGGCATGATTCCGGAAAAAGATTTACGCGATGTTCTTGATGTGAATGTGTCTGGTGTTTTTCATCACGTCCAATCCGCAACGCGGCTCATGCGTCGTCACAAAACCGGATCCATTATTTTCACAAGCTCAATCATAGGACGAACAGGCAATAAGGGCCAAGCCGCCTATGCCGCCAGCAAAGCGGCGCTTTTAGGCCTTATGCTTTCCGCCGCAAAGGAACTCGGTCCCGACGGTATTCGTGTAAACGCCATTGCACCTGGCTTTATTGAAACCAATATGACCAAACATCTTTCGCAACCCGTTCGCCAAGAACGTCTTGATGGCATTGCCCTTGGCCGTACGGGACAGCCCGAAGATGTCGCCGACGTGCTGTTGTTCCTGGCAAGTGATCTCTCTCGATATGTTTCTGGCCAGATCATCGGCGTCGATGGCTGTATGGTGGTTTAGGCGCATGCTCGAAACCTTCGCCCCGGCCAAAATCAACCTATACCTTCATGTCACAGGACAACGTGCGGACGGTTACCATTATCTCGACTCTCTTGTGGTTTTTGCCTCCGTCGGCGATCGACTGCGCCTTGAAAGAGGAACGGGTTTTTCCCTGGCCATCGAAGGTCCAATGGCCAGCGCCCTTGCCGAGCAAGATATGGAAAGTAACCTTGTCGTAAAAGCCGCCCGGCGCCTTGCCGAAGCCCTTGCCGTACCTCTTGATTTAAAGCTCACCCTAATCAAGAATCTTCCTATCGCCTCAGGTATCGGCGGCGGGTCCACAGATGCCGCGGCGGCCTTACGCCTTTTGGCCGCCTATTGGGGGCTCTCTCCGGAAGCCCCTCTTCTGATCGAGATCGCGGCCGCACTTGGTCAAGATGTGCCCTGCTGCCTGGCCGCAAACACCTGCTACTTCCGGGATATTGGACATATCACCGAACCGGGACCAGCCCTTCCTCTTACACACATGGTTCTGGTTAACCCCAACGTTTCGCTCCCGACACCCTCTGTCTTTAAGGCAAGAACTGGCCCCTTTTCGAAGCCAGCCCCCCTAGCAACCCCACCAAAAACCACGCTGGAACTTGTCGAGGCCCTTACATCTCGCCACAACGACCTTAGTGAACCGGCAATTTCTTTATGTCCAGCCGTACACAATGTCTTGGCAGCTCTTTCGAACCAACCTTCTTGTCTCTTAGCCCGCATGTCCGGAAGCGGGGCGACTTGTTTTGGTTTATTTGAAGACCGCGGCAGTGCTCGTGAAGCGGCCGCAAAGCTCCACCAGCTTCGCCCAGATTGGTGGGTTATTCCAACCATTATCCCTTATGCCCAAGAACCTGTTATAGAAACAAGGTAATATGATGTCTTTATTGTGTTTGGTTGTGTTATTTTACAATAAAGATATGGGGCGAAATTGCTGCGGGGGATACCAGATTATACCAATATAATTCAATATGTTATGTTTCAAATCCATGCTTATTTTGCCAAGAAATAGTCGTTTCCTGCCCTTATACGCAATCTTGCCCATTGACAGGTCATAACGGCAAGAACAAGCTGCTCGCCGTTTCCTTTGTATGCCCCCTCAATAGACTGCTGGGCTCACGAAACAATCAGGTTCAACAACGTTAAGGCCTTCACGTGGTTCCTTTCCGTCTCGGCTCTGTCCACGGCTCAACACTTCACAATCGCCGCACAGCCTCACTACTCCTTACCGGTTTGTTGGTCCTCGGGATTGGCACGACTGGCCCTCGATACCTGCCCAACCTGTCCGGTGCGGCAGGCGCATTCGTTACGGCGGCCAAGCCCGTCGTGGAAGATTGGGCCGAAGCGGTTCCTGACACCGTAAGCAATACGGCTGCCGAAATGCAAGAAATGGCCTCTTCTGCTCTCGCACCGACGCCTGAATCTATGACCCGCATTGTCGAACTAGGGCAAGGACGAACTCTCGCCCGCATGCTTCTCGACGCCGCAATTCCGTCCGATCAGGCAACGGCTGCCGCCACCGCCCTTCAAAAGGTTTATGACCACCGTAAGCTAAAAAGCGGGCAAGAGTTTACCCTCAGCATTACCCGCTTGGGTGAACAGTACACGCTTACAGCCCTAACCTTTGAGGCTTCGGTTACAAAGGAAATAACCATCTCTCGCGCCGAAGACGGAACCTACACCGCTCAAGCCAAGGATATGCCGATTGAACGCCGCCGCATGGCCGTACAAGGTGTTATTCGTGGCTCGCTATATGGTGCTGGTGACGCTGCGGGGGTCCCTCGCGCCATTATGGCTAGCCTGATCCGCGCCTATGCGCACGAAATCGACTTCCAACGAGACATCAGGGCCGGAGACAAGTTTGAAGTTCTGTATGATCAACCCATGGCTCAAAACGGAACGGCTGTCGGACAAGGGGTGATTATTTATGCCGCCCTTATCATTGGGAACAAAACCCATCCACTCTATCGCGTGACTTTTGGCGATGGCGAAGTCGATTATTTCAACGAACGCGGCCAAAGCGTCAAACGCTCCCTTCTTCGAACCCCGCTTGAAAGTGCACGCGTCACTTCTGGCTTTGGTGTTCGCCGCCACCCAATCCTCGGCTATTCAAAAATGCACAAGGGCACCGACTTCGGGGCACCGACGGGTACCCCTATCTATGCTGCAGGAAGCGGCACGGTCGAGATGGCCCAGTGGAATGGTAGTTATGGCCGCTATATTAAACTCCGCCATACCGGATCGACCTTCACAGCTTATGGCCACATGAGTCGTTTTGCAAAAGGTATCCAACCTGGGGCGCGCGTCAAACAAGGTGACGTTATTGGTTTTGTGGGCTCGACCGGTCGTTCAACTGGCCCCCACTTGCATTACGAAGTCATCGTAAGCGGCCAACAGGTAAACCCACTTAAAGTCAGCATGCCGACAGGCCGCGTACTGACCGGCAAAACGCTTGAGCAGTTCAAAAAAGGGCAGGCCTCTATCCGGAGCGAATTCTCATCCCTTCTTGAAAAGAAGAACAAAACGGAAGCTGAAGCGACCCCAGCATCACCTAAGACAGAACAGAAGGCTGAAGCCCCAAAAAATATGGCGACTACCGCGCCAAACGTGATGTAACCCTCTAGCAGTGATTGTTCTATGCCCTCTCCGCGACTAAGCGCGCTTGTCGTTGCCCACAATGAAGAAAAGCAGCTTTCCGCCTGTCTACAGGCTCTATCTTTTGCGGATCAGATAATCGTCGTCCTAGACCGTTGCACGGATGCCTCGCGCGAAATCGCCCTAGGCTTTGGCGCAAAACTTGTCGAAGGAGCATGGCCTATCGAGGGGGAACGCCGGAAAGCCGGGCAGGACGCCTGTGACTCGCCATGGATCCTTGAAATCGATGCAGACGAACGAGTCTCGCCAGAGCTCGCACAAGAAATCCAAACAACCCTTGCTCTGCGAGAAGCTCAAAAAGAAGGTCCTGATTGGTGGCGCATCCCGTTTGACAACTATATTGGCTCACGTTTAGTTCGCTATGGGTGGGGTGCCCAATTTGGCGTTGGGGCTAAGGCGGTTCTTTATCGTCGTGGCACCAAAAATTGGGGCCCACAGCGAGTTCACCCCCGCGTTCAGATGCAAGGTGAAGCCGGGAAAACCCTTACGAACAGAGCAAAACATCTTGTCGATCAGGACGTGTCAGATATGATCCATCGCCTTGATCGTTACACAACCCTACACGCTCTTGACTTGATCGACGAAGGAACGATTGGAACCTTCCGGAAAAATGCCCTTCGCATTCTGGGGCGGTTCTATAAATGTTACATCCTTCGCAAAGGTTATCGCGAAGGTCCCATGGGTCTCATAATCGCGATCCTTGCGGGGCTTTATCCCTTCCTGTCTTTCTTAAAAGCACTTGAACTTAAGAACAGATCAAAGACCTAATATTCGCCACCTTCAGGCAACCACGAGCCTGCCCCACCGACATTGTATGACACGCGTGCAACCTCTTTTCCGTTCCAGGCCGAACGAACCACTGTTTTGAATACCAGAGGGCTAAGTGCAGGATTGAACCCTATTTTGATGTTCATTGCCGGGTTTTTGCTTTCTTTTTGATGATAGATTTGCCGTCCCCCTGAGAAAATCTCATACTCGAACGTCAGTTGATCATGGGAAGAGAACCCGAGGGGGTCCTTGCTAATGCCAACGCTCCACTCCTTATCGCCCGTTTGAAGAACGACGGTGTGTAAAATGATATAATTCGAATCCTCTGGATACCGCTTTTGAACATCATTGCCGACGGCAAAAATGGCTTCACGTCCGATCGCCCGAACCGCCCCAAGATAAGTAGGTCCCGGTATCACTTTTCCGGGAATTTTGATCGGCATAAAGCCATACATGTTCAACCCAGAAATCGGGAAGATTTGTAAAACATCTTCAACGGCTGCGATCGTTTTTTCGGGTGAGAGTGGGAACGGCGAGATATGAACCGCGCGGGGGTTCCAATGCATATAACCAAAGAACGGCATTTTCTCATGAGTTTGAATGATACGAAGCTTTGGGGCAGCTCGTATTTCTTCGATAATGCGCGGTTCGGTGAGCAACCAATCATAGGGCCACGTTTTAGCATAATAGATATCAGGCAAAGCCCGAAAGCCGCTGTACATAACCAGATTGTGACATATCACAACGTTTGTGATCGCGACGATACAAACAAGAACCCACCGCAATTCACTTAAAATCGGGCGAGAAATGGCGGAAAAAACGACTACCGCCGCAGGCGCCGCGCATATGAGATAAAAGGAGAAATAGGTCGCAGTCCCTTCCATATACAAAGTTGAGAATGACCACAGCAACAACCAAAGCGGCGGTGTAATGGCAATAAGAAACAAAAGGGCTCGTAACGGCGTTTTCTGGCGCAAGGCCAAAGCCCCCTGAAGCGGCCAAAGCAACCACACGAACCCAGCCCACAAAGAAAACTCAACAAACCGAACAGAAACCGCAAGGGTAATACCAACAAAACGATAGCCAAGGTGATAATACGATGGATTTTGATCCAAAAGCGGCGCGATAAGCGGGGCAAAAATCTGATTAAGGCGGGTATTAAAGGCCTGCCGATCATTGGCAACCGGCCACACATTCATGTCGGCAATAGGGGAAAGCGTCATCTGGCTTAAATAGATCAGCAAGTTTTGAAAGCCGATACGCAAATTAGCCGAAAGGTTGAAAACATCGGCTTTGAAATCATCAAAGAAATACCAGCGACCCACTGAGGCATGGTTATAAAAAAGAAACGGCACGAACAGAGCAATAACCACGCCGATTGTCGTAAGGCTCGTTTCCCAACCAATGGCTTTAAACCACTCTTTCGCAACGCCTGGCGCACGCGCTGCTTTGATAGCGTATATAAAGACGGCGATCCCAATCATGGGGAGAACAAAGACTATGTGGAGTTTTGTTCCCGCACTGAGCGCCAAGGCCAATCCTGCTAACACCATATAGGCTGAACGTCCGGTAACCAACCACCGAAAGCCCATGTATAGACACC
>CAYZXV010000058.1:0-2758 GCA_964482525.1 uncultured Rhodospirillaceae bacterium
GAATGCCGGGGCTTCTACCTCGAGTTATTAGACGAGCAGCTATAACGATTACGTGCTCTTGTCCTCCTGGCTGTAATGGGCGCTTGTCTTTACGCCGTTTAGTACTGGCAACCTCGCCTTGAACGCGCGACGCTATCAAACGCGCAACAAGTTTGATGAAACCGTCGACAGCGTTGGACCTGGGCTCGCCTGGCAGATGAAACTCAGCGAAACGCTGTCAACCCTTGTTGGCGTTGGGGCGGAAGCCACGCGACAGGAACGCGCAGGTTTAACGCAGTCTTCGGGGTGGGCATGGGGCGCGACGTTTTCGGGCGGCCTTACCTACAAGGGCGAACAAGACACTATCACGGTTAAAGCCAGCCGCGCGCAGCAACCCTATAGCAACGGGTCATCATCGCTGCTGACCACATTTGCCGCGACCGAAAAACATAGGTTCAATAGTCTTTTTATCGGCGATGTGGATGCGATCTATCAGCGTGCGAAGAAATCCGCCCTGTCATCTTCGAACCTGAAAGACAAAATTACCGCTGGCGCAGGTGTCTCATATAACATCACGCCAACCCTTGATGCACGCGCGGGCTACCGCTATCGCCGTGAAACGCTGACGAACCGCAGCGACGTGCAAACCGACAACGCCGGAACGCTTAGTATCGTTTACCGGCCAGATTTTTAAAGGATAGAACGCATGGAAGAATTTCCCATTCAAGAATATTGGACCATTATAAAGCGGCGGCGAAAGACGTTTGCTGTGGTCTTTGGTGCGGTGCTGGCCCTTGCCTTCCTTGTTGCGCTTAATTGGTCAAACTATCGCTCCACCGCAACGGTCGAAGTCGAACAGGCAGAAATCAGTACCGATATCACCATCCCGGTCGGCATGAATCGTTCGGACATGATGGAGGCCATGGCCGACCAACGGATCAGCCGCATTCAACAAAAAGTCATTTCAACCGGTTCACTTGTCGAGATTATCACCAAGTTCAACCTGTACCCGGCCCAGCGCGCACGAAAGCCTATCGCGCTTATTGCCGAGGATATGCGCAAGAAGATCAAGCTCCAGCTGGTTAGTAGTATGCTTGCCAACCCCGCTTCCGCGCAGAAAGCAACCGCAGGGCAATTGGCCGCCATCGCTTTTACATTGAGCTTTGATTATAGCGAACCTCTTCTAGCCCAGCAGGTCACAAACGAACTTGTCTCACAATTCTTGGACGAAGATTTGAAACAACGCCGCGCTATGGCCGAGGAAACCTCAGCCTTTTTAGGCAAACAGATCGAGATGCTAGAAAAAGCTTTGGTCGAGCAAGAAAAGCAGATTGCCGAATACAGGCAGCAAAGCGGTGATACGCGCCCCGAAGCCCTGATGTTCAATCAACAGGCCTCTGCGCAGGTGGCCATGAGCCTGCAGACCGTTGATAGCCAGATCGCCACAACCGAAGGGAATATCAGCGCACTGCGCGCCCAGCTTCTTGCTGTTGATCCCTATTCCCGCGCGTTTGCGGATGGGCAGGTCCTCACCTCTCCCGCGATGCAGCTTAAGGCCCTTCAAACGAAATACGCCACGCTCACCGCGCAATATGGCCCAGAGCATCCCGACGTTATCAAAACACGTCGCCAAATGGATGCCTTGAAAAGCACCGTACAGCTTCCCGTCGACACGGCGATGCTTGAGGCGAAACTTGACGAAGCAAAAACAAAACTGGCACAGGCCGAAAAAACCTATGGTCCCGAAAACCCAGATGTTGCCTCCTTGAAACGACAGGTCGAAAAACTTCAAAAGCAAAAGGACGCCGCGACAAAAGATGGCATGCCCTCAGACAGTCTTATCAAAACCGATGCCGACAATCCAACTTACCTTAGCATCGTCTCGCAGCTTCGCGAAGCCGAAGGTCGATTGAAAGGGCTTCAGGCCCAAAGGGGCTCGCTCATAGCACAGCAAGAGAAGTACAGGCAGGCCGTCATCGGAAACCCTGTCGCCGAACAGCAGCTTGCCGCCCTGACCCGCGATTATGACAATGCCCAGATGCGCTATCGCGAGCTTAAGGTCAAAAAGATGTCCGCCGACATGTCCGAGCAGATGGAAAAAGACCGCAAGGGTCAGCGCATGACGGTTATCAACCCGCCGGAATTACCGTTGTCGACCAAACCATCCCGCATGCTTTTGCTGCTTGGTGGTGCTGTTCTGGCGTTTGGCGCAGGTCTTGGCGCGGTGATCGCCCAACAACTTATCAGTCAAAGCTTGTGCGGTCCGTTGCACCTTGCTGGGCTTGTGGGCGTTGCGCCGCTCGCCTGCATCCCCTATCTCTCAACCCAAGCCGAGCGTTACCGCGCCGATCGTCAAAAGCGATATGCCATAGGTGCGATGGGCCTGTTCGCCCTTCTTGCGCTCATTGTTTTTTCACTCACTGTTATGCCGCTGGACGTCCTGTGGGGCGTTGTCGCGCGTCGTGTCGGTTTATCATAAGGATTTTCATGATGACCCTTTTCCCTATCACCCATCTTTGCGAGGCCGCCCATGGATAAGCTTGAGAAAGCCATGGAGAAAGCGCGCATGCAGCGCGCCGCAACAACTGGCCAGCCCATGGGCACGGCCCCGTTCGCCCCAATGCCGGGCGCATCCGCGCCTCGCGCTGCTGGGTACAAACCGCATGACAACACGCAGGTGATCAACCTGTCCGATGCGCTTTTAGAGCGTGCGCGGATCGTTGCCCACCTTTCGCGCAGCAAGGAAGCCGATATCTATCGCCTCCTTCGCACGCAGGTT
>CAYZXV010000058.1:2858-7814 GCA_964482525.1 uncultured Rhodospirillaceae bacterium
CCCGATTGCCTAATCCGTTTGTCGTTTGATCGCCTGAGCCTTCTGCCCGCTGGTGCGCCCGTCGAGCAATCGTCAGAGGCCCTTGGCCTGCCCCGCATGGCTGCCCTCGCGCATGAGCTTAAAACGCGCTACCCTGATCGGCTGATTATCTATGATATGCCGCCCGTTCTCGAACAGGATGATCCGCTCGCATTTATCCCCCATGTGGACGGCGTGCTGCTCGTCCTGCGCGAGGGAAAGACAAAAACAACCGACACAACCCGATGCCTTGAAGTTTTGGCTGCCGCCAAAGTCGTCGGCACGGTCCTCAATGAAGTTTCGTAAGGGACGCCCCATGAACAATGCCCACGCCCCAATCTTTCGCACAGGTTTTTCGGTCCATAAACGGTTACCTCATATCGTACTTTTAGCCGTTGCCCTTATCTTTTTGACGGCTGGCTGCGATAAACCAGAAGAAAAAGCCGCGCGCTATATCGAACGCGGTAATGCGTTGTACGAAAAGCAAGAGTACGTTAAGGCCCGTTTGGAATACAAAAACGCCGCCCGCCTGCAACCCGCAAGCGCAGAGGTGCGTTATCGCCTCGGCCTACTTGACGAAGCGCAAGGTGATTTGCAAAACGCCTTTGCCAATTTTGTGCAAGCCGAACAGCAGGACAAGGCCTATAGTCCTGCTCTTGTAAAACTGGCCCAATATTTTATGGCCAGCGATGCCCTTGCGGAGTCACGCAAGCGTATTGATACGGTTTTAAGCGCCGAACCTGACCACCCCGAAGCACACGCCATTCTGGCCGCCGTTTTCCTTCGCCAAGGCGATTTTCAAGGTGCAGAAAAAGAAGCTCGGTTTGCGCTTTCAAAAGACCCGGCTAACATCTCCGCAACATCCGTGCTCACTGGCCTATACCAAAAACAGGGCAATACAGAAAAAGCTGGCGCAGCCCTTGAGGAAGGGATCGCCAAGAACCCACAAGATTTATCCTTGCGCCTTCTTAAAGTCACGCTGTATGAAAAAGCTAATGACGGCACGAAAGTGCGCGAAGCGTATCAGGGTGTTTTCAACCTGAAGCCCGAAGAAACCGCGCACCGTCTTTCTTTTGCGAATTATCTTGTCAAAACAGGTGCAAAGGATGAAGCAGAAATCTTCCTGCGCGAAAGCATAAAGGCCATACCAAATGATTGGACCTTGCGCCGCAGTTTGATTGGTTTCCTGGGGTCCGTGCGAAACCTTGAGGTCGCAGAGAAAGAACTACAGGGTTATATCGAGCAAAACCCCGGCAAGGACGATTTGTATTTCTGGCTCGCCGATCTGTATATCGCCCACAAAGATATCGACAAGGCCGCCGCCCTACTCCGCCGCATCGTGGACAGCGCCGCCGACACGGCCGTCAGCCTGAATGCGCGATCATCGCTCGCACGCCTTCAGTTTCATAAAGGGGATCGCGCGCTAGCCGAAAAGCTGATTGCCGCCGTCCTTGAAAAAGAACCAAGCCACCAAGATGCGTTGTTTATCCGGGCCAGCATCGCCTATGACGACGGCGCGTATCAGCAGGCCATCACAGACCTGCGCACGGTCCTTCGTGACAACCCGAAAGCACGACAGGCCTATATGCTGCTTGGCGAAGCTCTTCTTAAACAGGGCCGCCTTGATCTCGCAATTGATACCATCGGCCAGTTGATCGACCGGTTCCCCCTCAACAATGCGCCCGCACGAGCTCGCCTTGCCCAGTTCTATGACGCCGCCGGAAATCCAGCACAGGGCCTTGCCATCCTTGAAACGGTTACCAAGAGCGAGCCAGACTATCCCGTTGGATGGGAAAGCACGGCACGGCTGGCTCTTAGTGCCAATAAACTTGATCTTGCCGAAACAGCCATCACAAAACTTGCTGCGCTTAAAGGACAAGAAGCCACCGCAGATCTTCTGAAAGGCAAACTGTATACGAAACAAGGCAAGGTGAAGGAAGCCCGTGAAGCTCTTGAAGCTCTGACGACCCGCGACCCAACCTCGCCCCTTGCCGAACATGCGATGTTGACGCTCACCGAATTGCCAGACAATGCCTCGCTCATCACGTTCCTTGAAACCATTACACCGCGCACAGCCTTTATCGAGAATATGCTGGGTGAACGGTATGCGCGCGAGAAACAGTTTGAGAAAGCTGAAGCGGCCTTTGACGCCGCGATTGCCGCACAGGCGCCCATGCCTGACCCTTATATGAGCCGCGCAAAGCTATACCTGCGCAGCAAGGCGTATGAAAAGGCACTCCCCCTTCTGGAGCAAGCGACAAAAATTGCGCCTGCGAACTATCTGGCTCCTTTGTTGATCGGCGATACGTTACGTGAAATGGGCAAGTATGAAGACGCCATAAAGGCCTATGACGCCCTTTTAGTCCGCAACCCGGAGGTGCATGCCGCCGCAAACAACTTGGCGGACCTTATCGCCAATCGCTTTTCGCATGATGGCGCGATGCTGGAAAAGGCGCGGCTACGCGCCGAACGGTTTATCAGCTCACCAAACCCGCTGCTCCTTGATACGCTGGCATGGGTTTACTTCCGGCAAGGGAAAATCGAGCAAGCTCTGACCATCATGGAGCGCGCCTTTGCCATTAAGGCCGAATTGCCGCCCCAGATCCATTATCATTACGGCGCAATGCTCCTTGCGGCTGGCGATAAGGATAAAGCTCGCCCCTACCTTGAAAAGGCCACAGCCCAAGGCTCAACCTATGATGGGATTGAAGAAGCGAAGAAGCTGTTAGCGAGCCTTCGCTAAGAGAGCAGTGTTTTTCTTGGTTTGTTTGCTGAGCAGATTCTGCCGCGCCTGTTTGCCTGAAGCTATGGCGCTAGCGATTGCGGGCGATTTGCCTTGCTTTTGTTCGGCAACCACTTTCTTTACCACACCCTTTTTAGATTTTGGCGACTCCCATTTCTCGAACCCTCGTGCGAGCAACGCGTTACTTGCAGCCTCTTGAACACCATCAAAGATAAGAACAAGCCGTTGGATTTCTGGCCGTGCTTTGCCCTTACGCAAAATGCCAAAATAGCCACAAATATCTTTATCTGGAAATGCATCGGTTACATTGGAATCACGATGTTTGATCATTCGCATTAAACCAGCCGGCCCAAAGGCGTGAGCCAACCGATAAATGCTTCCTGATGCCATACCATTAATGTACTTCGTCGCCTCGAAGTCAGCCATAAACTCTGTACGAACATCCTCAACCGCCTGTTTCAAGCGCAAGACAGTTAATCCTGTTGCAATTTCTGAATTATCACGGGCGCGCTTTATCGCCAACTCTTCTACCCCCGATACCATCTTTCCATTTATTACAGGAAATTTCTTATATTTCTTAAGATAGGCCGCGTCATCAAAAACAAACCGAAATCTATCTGTGTCCTTGTGATACACACGATTGACAAAGGGCAGAACCGTTCTCAGAACTTTTAAGGCCTGACCATTTTTGTCATGTTTAACCAACAGACGTTCAAGATCTCGTCCGTGAAGAATGAGATTGTCAAAGAACGTATCTGGTTTAACCTGTAGAATGTCCTTTCCGGCCTCTGGGTTCGCGCCTAAGGTTGACTCAAGGAGTGAAAGGCTCATTAAAACGTCATAAGGAAACTCTGTCCATTCCCCAAATTTTTTGATTTTCTCGATTAGCCCTGATTGAACGGCATGATGCACAGCCTTTGGCGCCCAACGGGTCCAATCATCAACCTCTTTTTGAACTCTCGCTTCAATATGTGCAGGCACGTTCTCATCAAACAATACGGCAGGCGGCAGAGTTACACTCGGCTGGACCGCTTGCTCTGGGGCTGCTTCTTGCACGGCGGGTGTGACAGGCGCAGCAGGAGGTTCTTCGATCACATACTTAATTTTTGAAGGTCCTGACTTAATAACGACCGGGGCCACTTCCCCTGAGTTTCCACCTTCGATCGCAACGGACGTAGCAGTTGGTGCAGATTCCCCATGAACTACTTCAAGGTTCTTGATTTCAACATGGCTGTTATTACGTGAAAACAGTCCATCAAAGTTCGGAAGGGATATATGCCCCTTACCTGAAAGAAACGCACCAGCCCCGGCAAGCACAAGCAAAGAGGATGTCTTTAAGAATCTGCGGCGGGAATGCTCCTGCGCCAATTGCCTGACCACAAAACGGCCTGCGGGCATGCCAACATGCTTTGCTACAAATACGGGGATAGCAACACCAGCCCATGCCAACCCAAGGGCATTTCTCCCTATGTCAATTAGGCCTTGCGTAATTGGGGATCTGACTTTCCGCCTCTGTTTTCGAATTTTATTTTGAGGCGCCGCAAAATCGTCTACAAAAGTGACTATATCTGACGTATTTCCATAAACAGACGAGCCCGCAGCCAAGGCTTCCTTGTTGCTTCGGGTCCAAGGAGTTTCATATATAATTGGCTTTTTTCTCGTGAATAAACCCATACCAATTCCTTAAAAAAGGCCTGAAATATCGTCCTTATATTAAACCATAAAGCCTAAAGTCAGGTAAATCCTTTCATGATTTGAGAGGATTAGTTTTTCATGTTTAATGTCAATGGGTTATGTATTCTTGCTCAGGAGCCAGCGGCCTTCCTGCACCTGCCAGACCAATAATCCAGGGATATAAAGCAACAAATCCCGACAACGCCGAACAACTGCCAAGGCGGCGGCAATATCTGGGGACAGGCCCAACATAGCCCCAAAAAGGAGGAACCCTGCCTCTTGCACCCCAAGGGCTCCCGGCACGATAAAGGCCGCGCTGGCCGTCGCCTGAATAAGCGCCTCGATCATCATGCATTCGGCCAAAGAAAGCGGGTGCCCCAGATAGTGAAGCGCAAGCCAAATCTCAACACTGCACAAAGCCCATGAGGCAAACTGCATCACAAAACAATAGAAAGCCTTACCGCGCCGCCGATACATGGTACGCACTGCATGGTCAAGCCGTGCCCCGCCACCCGCAAACT
>CAYZXV010000059.1:0-7788 GCA_964482525.1 uncultured Rhodospirillaceae bacterium
ATCAAAGCAAATGTCGAAAAGCCGCTTTGGTCCAATGCCTTTAATGAATACCTGACCCACACGCCAATCACGGGGCCAACGGTTCGCTTGGCCTCACCTATCGTTGGAGGAAGCCTGCGTCTCTCTGCACGCGAAGCCTTGGTGCTTCAAGCTATTCATCGGGTTGGCGTCTCAAACTCTGCGGGCATCCTTCAGCCAGAGCTTCAACGTCTTGTTGATACAAACCCCAGCCTTGCAGCTCAAATCATGGAGACGGTCGAACCGACCGATGAAGTTGTCCATACGATCTTAACAAGCACTCTGTCACGAAACATTGTGCGATGGTATGCTTACGGGCTCTTAGCAGCATAAAATGAATGGGTCTTAAAAACATCCTCGCTGCCCCACAGCGAGGATGTTTTATTTCAGGGCCCGTGCCTCACCCTGCGGAACGTGGCATAATTCACAATCATTTCATTCAGTTATATTAACCCAGTCTTCATATATACCGTGTATTCAAGTTAGGCCCCCCGCGTTTATGGGCTATTTCACCACCGCGAGGACCAAATGGATCATAACAATCTGTCGTTGATCGTTACGCTAGCCAGCGGCTTCTCTCTCGCGCTTATTTTTGGTTTTATTGCCGAGCGCATGAAAATTCCTGCGCTTGTCGGCTATCTTTTTGCGGGCGTTCTTATCGGACCCGCGACCCCTGGCTTTGTCGCCGATGCCGGGATCGCAGCCCAATTATCAGAAATTGGTGTTATGCTTTTGATGTTTGGGGTCGGGCTTCATTTCTCTCTTGATGAATTATTATCCGTCAAGCGCATTGCCATCCCCGGCGCAATCGCGCAAATGGGGTTTGCGACTCTTTTAGGAGCCGGCCTTTCGCATTATTGGTGGGGGTGGGAGTGGAGCGCCTCAATCATTTTTGGCCTTTCCCTTTCCTGCGCCAGCACGGTTGTTCTCCTGAAAGCCCTCGAAACGAGAAACCTCACCGACACAATGAACGGGCGCATTGCGATTGGATGGTTGATTGTTGAAGATATGGCGACTGTTTTTATCTTGGTCCTTCTCCCCGCCGTGGCTGGCGTTCTGGATAACGCCGCAACCACATCAACGACCCATGGCGACCTTGCCTATACCATTGGAAAAACCTCTTTAGAAATTATCGGATTTATCGCCTTTATGCTGATCGTCGCCCGCCGGTCCCTGCCTTGGCTTTTGGGGCATGTGGCCCGGATCGGTTCGCGCGAGCTGTTTACGCTGGCCATCGTCACAGCGGCCATTAGCATCGCCTATGGCGCGGCAGCCCTTTTTGGTGTTTCGTTTGCTCTTGGCGCGTTCTTTGCCGGCATGGTCTTACGCGAGTCCGAATTCAGTTATCGCGCCGCGCAAGAATCCATGCCGTTGCGCGACGCGTTTGCCGTTTTGTTCTTTGTTTCAGTCGGCATGTTGTTCGATCCCTCTGTCTTGATTGAAAAACCAGCCCATGTTTTGGGGGTTATTGCCATTATCGTTTTAGGCAAATCTATTGCGGCCATCGCGCTTGTGCTGGCCATGCGCTATCCACTTAATACCGCGCTCACGGTCGCAGCAAGTTTAGCGCAGATCGGTGAGTTCTCATTTATCTTGGCCGGGCTTGGCGCTTCGCTTGGGCTCCTCCCCCCGCAAGCCATGAGTCTAATTCTTGCCGGTGCCGTGATCACCATCGCGACAAACGCCTTGTTATTCTCAATCATCGAGCCTGTGAAAGCCTGGGCGCTCAGCCGGTCGCGCCTTGCCCGAAAACTGGGGCAACACTCGGACCCTTTGGCAGAGCTTCCCAAGAGCACGGAGGATAAATATCTGGGCGGTCAGGTTGTCCTGGCAGGCTATGGCACAGTCGGCCAGAGAGTAGCGGCGGCGCTGTCTGAAAAAAAGATTCCGTTTGTCGTCGCAGAAGAAAATCGCGAAAAAGTCAAAGCTCTTAGAAAGCAAGGGATCCCCGCCGTTTCCGGCAACGCCGCAGATCCTTCCGTCTTGATCCAAGCACATATCGCGCAAGCCGCCATGCTGATCATTGCGACGCCCGATCCTTTTGATGTCCGCCATATCGCCGAAATCGCGCACAAGCTGAACCCACAGATCCGCGTCGTTCTTCGAACACGTAGCGACAACGACCTTATTCATTTAAGAAAGGCGTCTGTCGGCACGGTCTTGTGCGCAAAGGAAGAACTCGCAAAAGGCATGGTCGATCTCATCCTCACCCACTTTACGCCAGATGCAAAGACAACCCCGGTGCATATGGATTAGAGTCCATACTCAACGAAAACAGGGGGCTTTGTTTTCATGCCCAAAACAGGCGCCCAAATGAGATGACCCCAGCGCAAGCGGCTTCGATTCATTAGTTTTACCTTCCATACCCCGACAAGAAGGGCGGCTCAAATGTGTTTCCACCTTAAGCTGGGCCGCTAACGCGGCGCCACCATCTGATTGACCCAGCGGAGACGCCCCTTGCGGACTTTATCAAAGAGAGAGTCCATATAGGCGGTTGCGCAATCAACGCCATTTTCAGGCGGAAAGGAAAGATGCTTGATCGTCTCTGGCCTGCCGCAAAACAGATGAACGCCCTTTTTGACCAAATCGGAAAGCGTGATGGCTGCAACCGCGCGGCGCACCTTTGCCCCACGCTCGTGGACCCATTCGGCTGGCGGAACCTTAAGGCCAAAAGGATCCTGATTGCAAAGAGCTTTAAAGCCGTTTGGCTCAACCTCAAGAACATACCCCGTTTTGTCCGGCAAGGCCTCTATGGCCTCATCGCTGAACACAGCCACAACAGAAAGAGCGCCTGTCCGCGAAAAAAAGACCTGGATAGACGCCTTGGGCAGACCAAGCGCATAGGCCGAAGCAAGCTTTTCATAAGGCGAAGCAAAAACGCAGGTGCGGTCATGCACCACGTCAAAACGCGGGGTGAGCACATCGCCCGGTTCTGCGGGAACTGGTTGACCACGATACAGGCCAACATTTCCAGGAAGCGTCATGTCATAAAGGCAAGATTGGCGCGGAACGTTCATGATCTTCAAGGCACAGTTATCTATCTTTTCGTTACAAAACGACCCATAAAAACATGGATAGGGTGATGACGCTCACCCCCGCCTCTCGCAACCATTGTCATAAGCCTTCGCTCACCATGTCTGCGAAAGCTGGTGGGCCCGGTAGGACTCGAACCTACGACCAGACCGTTATGAGCGGTCAGCTCTAACCAACTGAGCTACAGGCCCCTGCCATCACAAGGGTTGCAGTGATAGCCCATTTCGTACCGAAAGAAAACGGTTTCGTGTTGACCCCACGCAGTCGTTAACCATGGACGACCTTGCGCACACCCTTCAACCCAAAGCCCTACGAGGATCGTTCACCATTCGTTAGTAATTTACATGAGATAAAGATCGCGTCGTTTGTTCTGTGAGTCGCGCGCGTTTAGTTTGATCCCCTGTGTTGTTGCTCTCTCGCAACGCCAGTGCGAAAACAAGGCGCCAACGACTCTAGAACACGCGGAGATGGAGGAAAGCTGTTGACGGACAACACCATTAGCAACATTCTTCTACTTAACACTCTACTCTAATTAAGGAGGTCACGATGCCTGCGAAGAAGAAACCCGCCGCCAAGAAGACGGCCGCGAAGAAACCCGCTGCCAAGAAAACGGCTGCGAAGAAGAAGAAATAATTGCGATAAACGCCCATTTAATGGGCGTTTTTGCAATGATCTGAAAAAACCCCCTGCTGGGAACGCCGCGCGAAGGCAAGCGAACCGAGCAGGGGTTTTTCTATGCCTGGTCAAGAGTTAATTAGACTCTTCCTTACGCAGCTGACGAAATTCGAACGCCACCGCATCGGCATTCGCATTCGCGCGCGATTTACGACTGACCGTTTGATACGCAACGCGGGCGTGCTGGGCACAATACGGAAGGCCTTCGTGAACCTCGCACCCACAGAAACGGAAATCAGGAGAACGCGGATCGCCAATGGGCCAACGACAGTGACGTTCGCCCGCCTTGGTCACAGGGATTCCTTCAACCCGCTTTGCAATATCGATAGGACGATGAACCGGCGTCTCGATCACACGGGAAAGGGGACGGACCTGCATTGGAGCCATCTTCTCTCCTGCTGGGGTCATCGGCATGGTGCGCAGGCTCCCGACGCGCGGTTTGGTGCTGACCTTCTTGATTGTCGCGACAGCGACACCGACTGTTTTAGACGGAGGCACCGCCACTGGCCGCGAGGCCGCGCCAGCCGATAATTTGAGACGATTAGCTTTGCCAATTACAGCATTGCGCGTCACGCCTTCACCAAGATATTTGGCAATTTCACTGGCGCTATAGCCGTTGCCCCACATTTTTTTGAGAGTTTGGATTTGTTGCTCGGTCCAGGCCATCGTGCACGCTCCCTTGCATGGTTAAAATCTGGTTAAGGGCCCTCTTTTTTTGTTACGAACGTAAAAAAGAGCCCGAAAACGTTAACCTAATCGGTCCCCTCAGGGCACCATATGTTGTGGCTAACGAGAAATAGACATACCAGATAAGCGAATCTGATTCTAGAATCATCATGATTTTGTGGATAACCGTTAAAAAATATCAATATATTGTTAACCAACCCCATGATCGGCCCAGCGAATTTGCGGTTATGCACATGTGGAAAACAGGTAAGAATTCGTAAAGAAAGGAAAAAATGAACTCGCTTATCCACAACTTTTTGTGTAGAGCAACGATCGAAAATAGGATTCAATACCGGACGTTAGTGGTTCCTTTTTCGATCATATTATGCTATAGGAAAAGACATCAGAACAAAGTGCCAGTATATACAGGCCCAACACACTTCATCCCATGAACAAAGCACAACCATTCGAACTACCCCGTATCCCGGGGTGGCAACCTCTTACCTCCACGCAAAAGCAAAGCTTACTTGCGCGATCGGAGCACGAGTCTATTCTGGTTCCACCAACGCCGGACAAATGGGCGGCTTTCGAAGATGAGTTCCAAATTGAGCTCTCGTTCAAACCTCAAGGCGACACTGAGTGCTTATCCCATCCCAGCCTTAAATTATCACGCATGGGCATGGCCCATTTCGGTCCCAACAAAAAACGCAAGTTCGATGGCCGCAGCGAATGCACACACCGTATCGAAACCGCCGCGTGGTTTGTGCTTTATGCCCGCCCTACCGGCGTGGATGAAGAAGAAGCTGCCTTTATCGCGTATCACCATGATACACCTGAAGCATATCGCGATCTTACCCCAGAAATTATTGTTTGGAATTGGTGGTCAGGGGCAGCAGAACGCGGACGTCCCATTGAAAAATGCATTGACCTTATTACCGATCCGATTGAGCTGAAGGCTAAAGACCGTAAGCATGAGCGGCATGCTCACCAAATCCAAGTTGCCAACAGTGATCCGACAGGCTTTTTGGGGAAACTTCGCACCGTCGACAAGCTGGTTGCTCAGTTCGGCGATCGCCGTACCTTGTTAAAAGGCAACATGCCCTTTGGGACTTTTAAGGAATATGCGAATTATTTGCTCTCACGCATGGATGTGGTGGCACAGCAAAAATACATCCCCGATTATATGAAAGCCGACTTTATGCGCATCGCCGAAGGCAATCTTGTCCTAGCCGATAAAATTGACTCCAACCCCGCCCAAAACTCGCGCAAGCTCTTTTTTATGCAACTCCCCGGTGCGCACGGCCCCCATTGATCTGGGTCTTGTGCGAAGAAGCGCGACCCCGTACACTTTCCCCGCCGCGAATCGCGGCGTTTTCTTTTGATAAGCAAAGCGTTAACCAAGCATGACCGACCTATTTCCAAGCAAGGGTGCCGCCGCCCGCAAGAAAGAAACCTATAACGCCGACGATATCGAGGTCCTTGAGGGCCTTGAGCCCGTGCGTCGCCGGCCCGGCATGTATATCGGCGGCACGGATGAAGCCGCCCTGCACCACTTGGTTGCTGAAATCATCGATAATGCGATGGACGAAGCCGTCGCAGGATACGCCGACCGGATCGAAGTCCATCTTGGTCAAAACAACGAAGTCACCGTCCGCGACAATGGGCGCGGCATCCCAACCGACAACCATCCCAAATTTCCCGGCAAGCCAGCCCTTGAGGTCATTTTGACTACCCTCCATTCCGGTGGGAAGTTTTCTGGCAAGGTGTATCAAACCTCAGGGGGTCTGCATGGCGTGGGCCTGTCCGTCGTCAACGCGCTTTCGGAAGAGCTGACCGTTGAAGTCGCAAGGGATAAGGAATTGTTTGTCCAGTCCTTCACGCGCGGCGAGCCAAAGGGTAAATTAAAAAAAATGGGCGCAATTAATCGGCGCGGCACCAGCATTATCTTCCGTCCTGATCCCGATATCTTTGGGACAAAACTGCACTTTAAGCCTGCGACGCTGTTCCGCATGGCCCGTTCAAAAGCCTATCTATTCCGTGGCGTCGAAATCCGCTGGTCCTGCGATCCTACCCTGATCAAAAGCGAGGATCACACGCCAACCGAGGCTGTCCTTCATTTCCCCGGTGGGCTTGGCGATTATTTGACCTCAGCTCTCGAAGGCCGCGAGACGCTTACCTCTCAGTTGTTTGCCGGAACCGCCGATCTACCGGACGACAAAGGCCGCGTCGAATGGGCTGTCGCTTGGCCCACCGATGGACAAGGGTTCTGCCATTCCTATTGCAACACAATCCCCACGCCCCAAGGCGGCACTCATGAAAGCGGCTTGCGTTCAGCCCTTTTACGCGGCGTACGCGCGCATGGCGAACTGACAGGCAATCGCCGCGCGACGGCCATCACAGGCGACGAGGCGTTTACCGACGCCACAGCGCTGATTTCTTTGTTTATCCGCGACCCGCAGTTTCAGGGTCAAACCAAAGATAAGCTCGCCACCGTTGAAGCCACGCGTCTGGTCGATCAGGTCATCAAGGATCACTTTGATCACTGGTTATCCGCCGATCCAGCCGCAAGCCGTATTCTGCTCGATGCCATGATAGCGAAAGCGGAAGAACGCGCCCGCACGGCCCAAGCCAAAGATATGGCCCGCAAAACCGCGACGCGTAAGCTTCGCCTTCCCGGCAAGCTTGCTGATTGTTCGCAAACCGCCGCCGAAGGCACGGAGATTTTCCTTGTCGAAGGCGACAGCGCCGGTGGCTCTGCCAAGCAAGCCCGCGATCGCGCAACGCAAGCAATCCTGCCCCTACGCGGCAAGATCCTCAACGTCGCAAGCGCAAGCACCGAAAAACTGCACGCCAACCAAGAAATTGGCGACCTTGGCCTCGCGCTCGGCTGTGGCGTCGGCAAAGCGTTTGATCTCAGTAAATTGCGCTATGAGCGCGTGATCATCATGACCGACGCTGATGTTGACGGCGCCCATATCGCCTCGCTCCTTATGACCTTTTTCTATCGTGAAATGCCCGGCTTGATTCAAGGAGGGCACTTATACCTTGCCCAGCCGCCACTTTATCGCCTCTCGCAGGGTGACAAGACCGCCTATGCCCGTGACGACGCCCATAAGGAAGAGCTCTTAGACAGCACGTTCTCGACGCGCGGAAAGGTCGAGATCAGCCGCTTTAAAGGTCTTGGCGAAATGATGCCAGCGCAACTGCGCGAGACCACCATGAATCCAAAAACGCGTTCGCTCCTGCGCGTTGTGATTGCAGAGGCGGACTCGCCAGACCGTTTGGACGATATCAAGGAAACCGAACATCTTGTCGAACGCCTGATGGGCCGCAAGGCCGAGTTACGCTTTCAGTTTATCCAAGAAAACGCTAAGTTCGTGCGGGATGTGGATATTT
>CAYZXV010000060.1:0-7757 GCA_964482525.1 uncultured Rhodospirillaceae bacterium
AGGCCGTCGTGGACGATGTCACGGCTTCGGCCAAGGATATGAAGTCTGCTGCCGACATTCTGTCGTCTGCCTCGAACGAATCGTGCAAACTGACCAGCACAGTGGCCGCCGCCGCCGAGCAGACTTCGTCCAACATGCAGACCGTTGCAACGGCAACCGAGGAGCTTACCTCCTCTATCTCCGAAATCTCGCGTCAGGTTGCGGAATCGAGCGAAATCACCAGCAAAGCCGTACAACAAGCCAACGCAACCAACAAAACGGTGCGCGACCTTGCCGACATGGCCGAGAAAATCGGGCAAGTCATCAACCTGATCGGCGAAATTGCAAGCCAGACCAACCTGCTTGCCCTCAACGCGACGATCGAAGCCGCCCGCGCGGGTGAGGCCGGTAAGGGCTTTGCCGTCGTGGCGTCAGAGGTCAAATCCCTGGCCGGACAAACGGCGAAGGCGACTGAGGACATCACGAACCAAATCAGCAGTGTGCAGCAAGCCACCAGCAGCACGGTGACCGAGATCGAGAAAATCCGCGAAACTATCGTTGGCATCAACGAAGTCTCGACCCGCATCGCTTCAGCGGTTGAGGAGCAAGGCGCGGCGACCCAAGAAATCGCCCGCAACATTGCCGAAGCAACCACCGGCACGCGCGACGTGTCGCGCAATGTCGGCGGGGTCAGCCATTCGGCGGAAGAAACCGGAAAGATTGCCGCCAACGTTCAGCAAGCGGCAAGCAAGCTGACCGACCAATCCGCAGCCCTAAACCAAAAGGTTGCCCAGTTCCTTGCAAAGGTACGCAGTTAAACCGCATGCCGCCCCCCAGCATCGCGAGATGCTGGGGGTGTTGCTATACCATCAGCAAAGGGGTTATGAACCTCTGCACGCTTCCCAGAAGAGCGCGCCCACTCAGTTCCATAGGAAAGCCTCGTCCGCACCAATTTACACCTATCATGCTGAATTTAATAATATAGGCACAGAAAGCCCCCGCTCGACATACGGTGGTAAGACTTTCTTTACATTATATTTCCTATCCTCAGCGTCACCATTCCTCGACCTCACCGCTCATTCATAAAAATCAGGAGAGATAACCAATGTTTCGCTGGTGGACTCAAAGCAGCCTTCTCTTCAAGGTGTTCGCGCCCCAATCCCTTGTTCTGATCGTTTGCCTTGTTATCATCCTGACGGCTCGACAAGGATTTGACAGCATCCTTAGCGAATCACAAAGAATTATTGCCAACGACGTCGCAAGAACCATCAAAGTCATGGAAAGCAGCGAAGATATTGCCGCCATTGCTCTTGCTATCCGGACCGTCCTTGTGCTCACAGAACGGAGCGACATAGAAAAACAACTGACAGTCCTGCGTGACAGCGGCACGTTGGCCATGGAAAAAATCGATTACCTCAAGGACAACATCAAGAATCCTGAACGCAAGAAAATCATCGAACTTGTTCATGACAATTTGTCCGCCTATCTTGAAAACGGCGAAAAAATCTTTTCAATGTATAGCAACAACCAACGCGACGGCACGTTTGAAGCAAGGGTTGCCTTTTCCCGCGATGCGCGCATCAGGATCCTGAATAACCTCAAAAGCCTTGCAAAAAGTTATAAGGAAGATCTCGACGAAAAAAAAGCCCGCATGATTGTTGAAAGCAACCAGATCAAAACATCGCACATCCTCACGGCGCTTATTGGTCTTTCCGTGGCCTATGGCTTGCTTGCGCTTGTGATTATCCGCGCCATGAAACAGCGCAAGGATGAAATGCTCCTCCTTGCCGCCGATTTCGAAAGCAGCGTCAAGGCGGTTGTGGACGATGTCACCGCCTCGGCCAAGGACATGAAAACGTCCGCAGATATATTGTCCGCTTCCTCAAGCGAGTCATGCAAACTGACAAGCACCGTGGCCGCCGCCGCCGAACAAACATCGTCCAACATGCAAACCGTCGCGACGGCAACGGAGGAACTTACCTCCTCCATCTCTGAAATCTCGCGGCAGGTTTCGGAATCAAGCGACATTACCAGCAAGGCGGTACAACAGGCCAACACAACCAACCAGACGGTTCGCGCCCTTGCCGAGACCGCAGAAAAAATTGGTCAAGTCATCAATCTGATCGGCGAGATCGCAAGCCAGACCAACTTGCTCGCGCTCAATGCAACGATTGAAGCCGCCCGCGCAGGCGAAGCAGGTAAAGGCTTTGCCGTCGTCGCGTCCGAGGTCAAATCGCTTGCTGGACAGACCGCCAGAGCAACCGAAGAAATCTCGAAACAAATCAGCAACGTTCAGCAAGCCACCGGAAGCACGGTCTCGGAAATTGAAAAGATCCGCGAAACCATCATTGGGATCAACGAAGTTTCGACCCGCATCGCCTCGGCCGTTGAGGAACAAGGGGCCGCAACGCAAGAAATCGCCCGTAATATCGCCGAAGCCACCGCCGGAACCCGTGACGTGTCGCGCAACATCAGCGGGGTCAGCCGCTCGGCGGAAGAGACGGGACAAGTCGCAACAAATGTTCAACACGCGGCCAATAAGCTGACGGATCAATCAAGCTTACTAAATCAAAAAGTCGCCCTGTTCCTCGATAAAGTACGTAGTTAAGATACAGTCCACAAAAAAAGCCCCGGCGTCTTACGGCACCGGGGCTTTTTTGCGTTGCTGCATTTATCGCACAAACAAACGCATGTCAACATTGGTAAGCGTTGCTCCGTTAAAGCGCGCCCCGCGAGCCAAGGCTCGGTCGATCGTCGCGTTGCTCAGGTTCGCGTTCGAAAGATCTGTATTCGTCAGGTCTGTGTGAACAAGCGTGGCGTTCGTCAGGTTCGCCCCAACCATATTGGCGCCAAAGAAGCTGGTGTTCGTGAGGTCTGCATTCACAAACCGCGCCCCAAACAGGTTCGCTCCGGCAAAGTTCGCACCATTAATTGTCGCGTTCGAGAAGTCCGCGCCCATCAGGTTTTGATTGCTAAAGTCCATACCCGACAGGTTCGCATTGACATAAGAACGCCCACGCACCGCGCCATCGGGCATGCCGCCGATCACCGGGGTTCCCGGCATTACAACGACCGAGCCGGTTTGCCCGCGCGCAGGGCGCGACGGCCCCGTCGTTTCAACATTAAGGCCGGGCATAGTCACGCTCGTACCACCCGCGCCCGTATCGACGGTCAGGCCCGGCATATCCACATAGGTTCCTGCCTGCGCCGCGCCAACGGCCACGCTAAGGACAAGCGCCGCAGCGCAAAGAAGAGAAGAGGTAATTTTCATGAGACGCCTTCCAAAGAAAAAGGGAACGAAACAACCGTTCGTTCCCTTTTACGGCGGACCCGGTAAGGGGTCAAACGGATTCCTTTACTTGCCCATATTCACAAGGGTTACGCGGCGGTTTTGCGCCCGGCCAAGGTCCGTTTCATTGCTGGCAATCGGCTTGGACTCCCCATAGCCTTTGGCCATTAAGTCCACGGATGAAATGCTGTATTCATCCCGCAAGGTGTTCAAAACCCGCATGGCCCGACGGTGCGAGAGCCCCTGGTTATATTTGTCCGTGCCAACATTGTCCGTATGACCCTCCACCATGATCCGTGCGCCTTTCAGCGACGAAGCGGTTAGCGCGGTGGCGATTTCCTGGACCTGCTTCACGCCATCAGCGGTCAGCTTATCCGAGTTAAAGTCGAAATTGACGGTCAAGTCGATGCTGCGGGGCACGGTTGGGTTCGCCGGGTCGACGGTCAGCGCCTGACTGATCGCCTGCGCATCAACAAAGACGGGACGCGGCGCAGGCGGCGGAGCCGCTATGGCGACCATGGCCGGGCCCGTGCGCACCAGCATCGACATATCGACATTGGTCAGCGTTGCGCCGTCAAAGCGCGCGCCATTCGTCAATGCGCCTTCAATCGTCGCATTGGTCAAATTGACTTGCGAAAGATTGGCGTTCGTCAGGTCGGTACGAACAAGCGTCGTATTGCTCATATCCGCACCAGCAAGGATTGCGCCAACAAACCGGGTGTCGGTCAAGTCAGCATTCGTGAAAAGAGCGCCCGACAGGTTCGCGCCGCTGAAATCCGTGCCGGTGAGTGTAGCGTTTGTAAAGTTCGCGCCAGCAAGGTTCTGGCCCCGGAAATCCATGCCCGTGAGCGTCGCGTTGACATAAGATTTTCCGCCGCCTGCCGCGACAAGCGCCGGAGCGCCGCTCGTTGCCACCGCCGCGCCACCCGCACCCGTATCGACCGTCAGGCCGGGCATGGTCACGCTGGTGCCACCCGCGCTCGTGTCGACCGTTAGACCCGGCATATCGACATAGGTCCCGGCCTGAACCGGTGCGGCAAGAATAAGAGCCATGGAAAAAAGAGAAACAAGAAGACCTACGCGCATGGAACCCCTCCGTTGTGATAATGCGTCAAACCATTTGTTGTATGCGCCAACCCTACCCCACGGTGCGAGACGGGGCGACATTTTGCGAAGACCACATGACCGACTGCGCCGTTCCAGCACTCGGCGCAACGCTTGGTCGTGCGGTCGTGGGACGAAACTGATCCTGAGTTACTTCTTCAAACCGTGAGGTTTCAATCGCGCCCTTGCCGCCTATCGCGACGATTTCAAGCAACCGGCCTTCTTCATCGAAGCAACCGCACACAAGCGGACCGCCACGACCACAACCGCCATCCAAGGTGACAGCAATGCCGTCGGTGTTCACGCCGCCACGCAGCGCGTCAACGCCGCGCACGATGCGGTTAAACCGGGCGGTTTTCTCCATGGCCACAAAGGGGGAAGAACCAAACCACAAATGGTCGCCCTGATCTTCAAGCGAACGCGCCATGTCATAACCGGCAGGAACAAAGAGCGCGCCGCCTTGCCCTTTTTCCGGCGCGGTGAGCGCGGCACGACGCAGGCTGCACGCAAACGCTTCGTGACCAACCACTTGCCGTTGAAGCGAGCGAAGCTGGTTCGTCCAACGTGTGATCGCGACGCTGCCCGCGCGCGCGACGGATTTTGTATCGTTCAGGCTGACGCCATACAGGCGCAGATAAGCCTCGGCCCCGGCCTCTAAGTATCGCTCAAGCGCGGAAGTCGGGGACGGCGCAAATTGGAGACGCAGGAGACGCTGCCACGCCTCTTCCGCCGGGCCGCGCAGATGCACGATATCGTTTGGCCGCATCCCCGGTTTGGAAAGCAAAGCGGCGCGAAACGCCAAGAGTTCCTCAAGCACCGCGTGATTGTCCCACGCCCCGGCCCCAAGGTAGTTGCCCAGATAAACGAGGCGGTCGCGCACCGCAAAGCGCGTGGCCAAATGATCGTGCAAGGCCATAAGACGTTCACGCTCGCCATGAACGGCGGCAATGGCCCAAACGCGGCGCGGACGACCCAAATCGACAAATTTTTCACTGACTGATAACATGATCGACGTAACCCCTCTAACATCCGCAGAAAGATTACGCCCGGTTTTACCGCAACGCAATATCTTGTGTTGTGCGACCTAAAATTACCCACAGATTGTTATTCACACCCAATTTGGCAACGATCAAGCCTTCACTTGATTCGCACGCCAGGGCTGACCGGGCGCTCGGCAAACGCACCGAGACAGAGCATGCGATCATAGATGCACAAGGCCCCCGCAACCCCGACATTGACGCAGAACTTCATGGGGATTTTCACGATATGGTCGCACCGCGCCACCATTTCAGGGGAGAGGTTGCCTTTTTCAGGCCCCAACACATAGGCCGCACGGAGCGGATGCCGAAAGGAGGGTAAATCCACCGCTTCATCCAGCAATTCAACGCCCACAAGGCTGCAATCTTCCGGTAAAGCCAGCTCTTTGGGCGTGTTATACGTGTGAAAAGGCATATGAATGGCGGCATGGGACGTGTCAGAGGCCCGAATATTCCGATAATCCAGCGCCGAGCCCACCGTAAAGAAGAAACTGGCCCCAAAAGCATGCGATGTCCGCACCAAATTGCCCAGATTGAACTCTTTACTGATCCCCTCGACTCCGACCCCAAAATAGCCACGCATAGCTTCTTTACTCCTTCCAAGACCCTGGATGTCCCTTCTATCGCCGGACACCCCCTTGATTGGCAAGAGAAAAATTCTTCTTCCCGCTCTCTCCCGGCTGGGGTAAAAGAGAGGCCGCCCTCCCTCCCGTTTGCTCAGGGTGGTATTGTGCGGATTACGACCCGTTACCCTTGCGCCGGACAAAACAGAAGACTATTGTTTTGCAACGCGTTACACGAAAGTGTTCAAGCCGTTTGTTGAGGAACGCCATGTCTCGTTTCGTTTGGTGTCTGTGCGCCCTTCTTGTAGGCTCTTTGCTGGCGAGCCCCGCCTTTGCCCAGCTTGCACCGCCGCCGCAAAAATCACCCCGTACGCCCGTAAGCAGCCACCCGCTCGTTAATGCAAAAGAAGGCCCCGCCCTTCCCGCCTCTCGAATCCTTGAGGGACAGGCAAGTATCCTTGATACACAGACGCTCAAACTAAACGGATTCACCTTTCGCCTGATGGGCGTCGTGCCACCGCAAATGGGCGCTTCCTATGGACCTCAGGCACGCACCGTCCTCGACACGCTCGCGCAGGGCACGGTGACCTGTAAAATGATGGACCGCCAGAAAGACGGGAGTTTGCTTGGCTCTTGCCATAATGCACAAGGTCAAGATTTCGGTCTGGAATTGTTGAAACGAGGTCTTGCCGCCACGGCGCGCGGTTCACTCACGGGATCACCTTTGGCCTCTTCTTATATTCTGGCTGAACAGGCCGCGCAGACTCAACGCTTGGGCCTTTGGATCTCTGGCGTTCCCACCCCCGTTTCCAGCAAAGATATGCGCGAGGAAGCCACCAAAAACGCACAAAAAAAGCAGCAAGAAGAAGCTCAAGCCAAGGCAGCTGCCGAAGCCGCAAAGATGGCGCAAACAACGGAAGCCAAAGCCGAACCCCTCGAAGAAACTTCAACGACCAATGCCGCCGCCCCCGTGCCGACTACCACCGTTTCGCTTTCCACGGCCACGAACCTCGACCAGCCCTTTTCTTCCCTTACAACCGTGACAACCCTTCCTGATGCGTTGGAAGAAACCACGACACAGGAAGACTCTGCCGCGACACCCGCACCCTCGTCGCTTCTTGGGCTGGTTGAACGGTTCCAAACCCTTTTGGCAGCGATGCTGGCGCTGACAGCTGCGCTTGTGTTCGGCCTTTCCCGCGCCTATACGCAGCGCAAAGAAAAACATGATGAGCGCAGCGCCATCGCCGCGGCTCTGCGCGGCGAGCTTTTGGCCGCACGCTCGATATGCAAAGCGCGTTTAGCCAAAATTGCGCAGGAAGGCGAAGAGCTCGCCGGAGGCTGGCCCCGCATTCGCACGCTTGTGTTTCAGGCTTATGTAGGCCGCCTTGGCCTTTTGGGCGCGGAGTTGTCACGCCAGATTGCCTCGATCTATGGACAGGCCAGCGACTATGCTTCGTATTACAAAACGCTTGAGGGCAAGGCCGACACAACGCCCAAATCTCATGCGCTTGAAACCCTCATCAAGCATATCGACGAAGTGAACCCTCGCCTCGCCTATGTGGAAACAAAAGGCCATGCGCCAACCGCCACGCCACACAGCACTGCGCCAAAAAGCCTGAGCTATATAGGCAAGACAACGCCGAGCCTGCCACGCCCGGCGCGAACAACCCAACACGACAGCGAAGCGGTCGTTGTGCCGACACCTCCCGCCGAGCAGTTCTGCGAGCCTGTAACCGTCGCAACGACGCCAGCATCAGACGAGAAAAAACCTATCCCACCCGAAAT
>CAYZXV010000061.1:0-2884 GCA_964482525.1 uncultured Rhodospirillaceae bacterium
TCCCGCTCAATATCCGTGCACAAAATGGTTTGAAGCGGCGTGTCGCGATAGATGTCCAGCAGGTTCCAAAGCGATTGCTCTGACCCCTCTTGCCAGCCGCTTGCATGGCCCTCCGGAATTCCCGCGCTGCTCAGCCGCACATCAAAGGCCAGCATCAGTTTGTCTCCCCCATAGCTTTCAAGCCATTCATGGACAAGATCGGGGGTCTTGACCGCGAGACTCCCCACAATAACACGTGATGCACCGACGTCCAAAAGCTGTTGGATATCCATGGCACTACGCACCCCGCCACCAACCTGAACCTTCAGGCCGGACTCTTTGATAATCTGCGCAATAAGGGGGCGCTGTTTAACGGCGCCAGCTTGTGCACCATCAAGATCGACGAGGTGAAGCCACGTCGCGCCCGCATCGGCGAAAACCTTCGCCTGTTTCACCGGGTCGGACTCATAATGAGTCGCGGAATCAAAGTCGCCTTGAGCAAGGCGCACGCACGCACCCTCCTTAAGGTCAATGGCGGGGAAAAGTTGCATGTCACAAATCCATAAAATTACGAAGAATTAACGCGCCGGCCTCACCAGATCGCTCGGGATGAAATTGACACCCCATAAAATTGCCCTGTCCTGCAATCGCAGTGAACGGGGCGGTATATTCGGCTTTGGCCAGCGTTGCGGCGCTCACCGCCGCCGCGAAACTATGCACGAAGTAGTAAAAAGATTCCGTTAACACGCCGCGCAAGAGCGGGTGCTGGCTTTGACAAAGCATAATTTGGTTCCATCCCATATGGGGAATAGGCTTTCCATCTGCCGGGGGAAGCTCCTGAACCTCTCCCTTAATCACACCAAGCGTTTGGGCTCCCTCCCCTTCTGTCGACCGCTCGAACAAAAGCTGCATACCAAGGCAAATCCCCAAAACCGGCTGGGTTAGCCCCTTAAGAACAGAGACAAGCCCTTTGGACTCAAGTGCAGCCATCGCCGCCTGCGCGGCGCCCACGCCGGGCAAGATCACACGGGGTGCGCTTCGGATTGTCACCGCATCTGCACTAACCTCGACGCTAGCCCCCAAACGCTCCATCGCCGCAAGAACGGATGTGAGATTTGCGACGCCGCTGTCAACAATGACGACGTCCCTCACAAAGCCCCCTTTGTCGAAGGAAGAGTCTCTCCGTCTCGTTGGATAGCCTGCCGCAAGGCGCGGCCAAGCGCCTTAAAGCACGCTTCAATCATATGATGCGTGTTTTCACCGCGCACACCGACATGCAGGCTGGCCCCCAGCGCGGTCGCAAAGGATCGCATGAAATGTGCAACCATATCGGACGGCATCTCGCCAGCCATCGCAGAGGGAACCGTTCCATCGAATTGAAGGAACGGACGCCCCGAAAGGTCGAGTGCAACGGATGCTAGTGCCTCGTCAAGCGGCGTTGTAAATCCATATCGCGCGATACCCTTCTTATCTCCGAGAGCCTGTCGCAAAGACGCCCCAAGTGCCAACGCCACATCTTCAATGGTGTGATGCGGGTCGACAGCAAGATCTCCGACACATGTAAGCGTGAGGCCAAAGCCGCCATGCGTCGCAATTTGTGCAAGCATGTGATCAAAGAATCCGATGCCAGTCTCAACTTTTGCCGATGAAACAACATCAAGATTTATCGTCACATTAATCTGTGTTTCCTTTGTTTCCCGTGAAAGACTGGCCAAGCGCGGTGCACGCGAAGTAACTGGCACGTTCGCACCAACCGCCCGAAGTAAAATATCGTTTTCTTCCGGTGTACCCAAAGAAATCCGAAGCGTGTTCGGGATCGCGCAAACGTTGACGCGGCCACGAATATCATAACGCGCCAACGCGGCAATGAGTGCTTGCACATCATGCGCCTGGACAAGCAAAAAGTTTGTCACGCTTGGGAATACCTTTACCACGAGTGGCGATGTCGGCAAGAGCGCAAGCAGTTTTTCGCGCTCAGCCATCAATGTTCGGCGCCGTTCTTCGTAGAGAGCAAGGCCAACAGGTGAGAGCGCGTCCATGGCAGCCTTGGCGCTGCTCTGCGTCAGATTATAGGGCGCAGAAATCCGGCGCAGCATGCCGATAATGTCCGGGTTTGAAATCGCCATGCCAATACGTTCGCCCGCCAAAGCAAACGCCTTCGAGAGGGTGCGCATGACAATAAGATTTGGGTAATTCTTAATTTCATCTATAAGCCCACGAGGATCATCGGTAAACTCAACATAGGCTTCGTCAGCGATAATGGCTGTCTTGCCGTCAAAATGCTGGCATAAATCCATAATATCGCCACGGTTCATCACATGTCCCATAGGAGCATTGGGCGTCGGAATAAAGATCAGTTTTGTATTTTCGGTGCAGGCCTTCTTAATCCCATCCATATCCAATTGCCCGTCTTCGCGAAGCGGGACCGAAAGGACTTTCGCGCCCTGAATCTTTGCATAAACCTCGTACATGCTAAAGGTCGGCGGACAGATCAGGATTTCATCCTGTCCCTCATGACAGAACAGACGAATGAGCAAATCAATGCTCTCGCTGCTGCCGCGACCAATGGAAATCTGGTCTTCAGGCATACCAAGTACGGACGCCACACGGCTGTAAAGCTGAGCCTCTTCTGCCGCGATATAACGGTTTGTGGGACATAAATCGCCCATCGGGCCAAACGGGGGCCATGGGTTTTCGTTGGCATCAAGGCGAATGGCCACCTGTACCCCACCGGAAAGAGACACGGCGGAGACATAGGGCTTAAGAAGCTTCAATTCCTGACGAATGCGCGAAAGCATGGAAAAACCTCAACACCAAAAACAAGACAAGCCGCCATCATACTTTAAGCCTGCCGTGAACCCAACCCAAAAGCCGGAAACTGTACTAATGTGTTAATACATTAGTC
>CAYZXV010000061.1:2984-7738 GCA_964482525.1 uncultured Rhodospirillaceae bacterium
GGTCCATCCTCAAGAAGAACGCCCTGCGCAGCAAGCGCATCGCGGATTCGGTCGGATTCGGCAAAGTTTTTTGCTTTCTTGGCCGCAAGCCTCGCGGCGATCTGCGCCTCAATATCCGCATCCGAAAGACCACCTTCTTTCGCCGCCCCCTTGAACCAGACATCAACCTCCTGCTGCAAAAGCCCAAGCGCATAACCTGCCGCCAAGAGATCGGCCTTTAGTTTTGCCTTTTCGGCATCCGTTCCGGCGCGATTGAGCGCGCCCACAATCTCATGAATATGCGAGATCGCAAGCGGCGTGTTGAGATCATCCAGTAAGGCGGCTTCAACTGCGTCTGGCATAGCCCCAACAGACGCAGGAACGTTTGCAACACCCCTTAGCGCCCCATACCATTTATCCAGCATCGCCTTGGCCTGTGCAAGGCCTTCCTTGGTAAAGTCGCACGGTTGACGATAATGCGATTGCAAAAGGGAGAGCCGCAACGCCTCACCGGGCGCTTCATCAAGCAGCTCATGCACCGTGAAAAAGTTGCCAAGCGACTTAGACATCTTCTCGCCATTCACGGTGAGAAAGCCGTTATGCACCCAGTACTTCGCTGGCGGTGCGCCATTATGGGCGCAGGCGCTTTGTGCAATCTCGTTCTCATGGTGCGGGAATATCAAATCAAGTCCGCCGCCATGAATATCAAATGTGGTGCCAAGCAAATCATCCGCCATGGCCGAGCATTCAAGATGCCAGCCCGGACGGCCATAGCCCCACGGGCTATCCCACCCTTCGCCGCCTTCGGGCGCGGGTTTCCACAATACAAAATCGGCGGGGTCCTTTTTGTACGGCGCAACTTCCACGCGCGCCCCTGCGATCAGTTCGTCTCGCGAACGGCGCGAAAGCTTGCCATACTCCGGCATCGCCTGCACGGAAAACAAAACATGCCCTTCCGCCTCGTACGCATACCCTTTCTCGATCAAGGTTTGGGTCAAGGCAATCATCTGCGCGATATAGGCCGTGGCGCGGGGCTCATGATCGGGGCGCAACGCGTTGAGACGATCCATATCTTCGTGGAAAATCTTCGTCGTGCCAACGGTCAGTTCTTTGATCGAAATGCCGCGTTCCTTGGCACGAGCTAAAATCTTATCGTCCACATCCGTGATGTTGCGCGCATAGGTGACCTTGGGAAAATGGCGTTTGAGCAGACGATAGAGTGTGTCAAACACCACAACAGGCCGCGCATTGCCGATATGCGCAAAATCATACACCGTGGGTCCGCAGACATACATGCGGACATTTGCGGGATCGAGCGGCGCAAAGAGTTCTTTTTGCCGGGACAGCGTGTTGTAAAGGTGAAGTTGGGTCATGAGGCGCCTCTATTAAAAAGGAAATGGGATCCCCGCCTTCGCGAGGAGGACGAAATGAAAAAGCTTCAACAGCAATAGCCGTCATGCCAGCGAAAGCTGGCAGCCCATTTGTTTTTCTTCGGGCGCAAGTGGAGCCTCTTCATGCCCGCTCCCCCTTCAGCCGCGCAACGGCCTTCTCTCGCCCAATGAGCGGCAAGAGCGCCTTCATCTCTGGTCCGTGATCCATGCCGGTGAGCGCAAGGCGCAGCGGCATAAACAGGTCCTTGCCCTTGCGGCCCGTCGCGGCCTTGATCGCATTCGTCCACGCGCCCCATGTTGTTTCATCCCATGACGCGGCGGGAAGTGTTTCAAGGGCCTGCTTTAAAAACGCTGCATCGTTTGCAGGTGCGGTAAAGGTGCCGTGAATAATATCCCACCAGATTTTGACATCAGGTAGAACGGTAAGATTGGGACGAACCGCATTCCAAAACTCTTCCGTTACATGGCCAAGGCCAAGTTTATCAAGCCGTGCGCTCACGGCATCAAACGGCGTGTGGTGCAAGATTTTGGCATTAAGCGTCTTTAGTTCTTCCATATCGAACTTGGGCGTGGCGCGAGAGATTTTAGCCAAGTCAAAGTTTGCAACAAGCGCCGCCATGTCCATTTCTGGCACGATGGGGTCCGAAGTGCCAAGCCGCGCGAGCATCGCGCAGACTGCCATCGGCTCGATATGCATCTCGTCCCGCATTTCACGGATCGACAGCGTGCCGAGCCGCTTGCTCATCTCCTTGCCGTCCGCGCTGACCAGCAGGGGATAATGGGCAAAGATGGCCACAGGCTTGTCCGTAACCGCCTCCCAAATCTGGATCTGTACAGCGGTATTTGTGACGTGATCTTCACCACGAATGACGTGGGTGATTCCCATATCGGCGTCGTCCACGACCGAGCAAAAGGTATAAAGCGGTACGCCATCTTCACGCACCAACACGGGATCGGACAGCGACGATGCCGGGAATGATTTATGCCCCTGCACCAAGTCGTCCCAGACGACATCCCGGTGTTCAAGCTTAAAGCGCCAGTGCGGCTTGTGGCCATCGGCGATCAATTTCTCAACCGCTTCGGGCGTCAGTTTGAGCGCCCCGCGGTCATAAACCGGTGGCAGGCCACGACCCAACTGGGTCTTGCGTTTCAAGTCCAGCTCAGCCTGCGTCTCGAAACAGGGGTAAACCCGCCCGCTTTTCTTAAGGGCCTCAAGAACTTCTTCATACCGGGCGGTGCGCAAGGATTGTTTTTCAAACGCGTCCCAATGAAGGCCGGCCCAGCGCATATCCTCCTCAATCGCGGCAGCATATGCGGGGGTGGAGCGCACTTGGTCGGTATCATCGAGGCGCAGCAAAAAACGCCCCCCAAGGCGACGGGCGAACAAATAGTTAAACAAGGCCCCCCGGAGATTGCCAATATGCAAATACCCGGTAGGCGACGGCGCAATGCGAACATAAACAGACATAAGACCCGATTTCTTGAACAGAATGAAATAGGCACCGTCATTGCGAGGAGACCCGAAGGGTCGACGCGGAAATCCATCGAAAGTGCCTGAAACAAAGGTCCTTTCTGGTTTTTACGCCCCATGGATCGCCACGGTGCTTCGCACCTCGCGATGACGGTTCTTATTTAATCCAACTGTAGCAGCAAAATGGGGGGTGGGTGAAGGGGATTTTAATTGAAAAGAGGTCCAAAGGCCTCCTATTCTTAACCTTGTCGCGACTGGTGCGTTTTGTTTAGAAAGCTCGGTGTCATGGGTGTGGGTGGGAATATATGGAAGTTACAGGTTGATCGGTTTTTTGGTAACTGCTGGGTTTACATTGCGATCCTTGTTCCTTTTTTTGAATCGCACGGGCTGTCGGCTTCACAAATCTTCCTGACCGAGGCCGTTTTTGCGGCCGTTATGGTCGTGATGGAGCTTCCAACTGGGTATATTTCCGACGTTATAGGGCGGCGTATTTGTTATATTATTGGCTCGACCCTTATTCCCGTTGCAGTCTCGGTATATTTCTTTTCAAGTGGGTTTTGGGGGTTCGCCCTGGCGGAAGGGATCTTGGCCGTGGGCCTTAGCTTTCGCTCAGGCACCGACACGTCGATCCTCTACGACTCGCTGCTTGAACTTGGGCGAGAGGGTGAACATAAGGCTATCGAAGGGACGGCTCATTTCCTGCGCAGTCTAGGCAGCGCGTTTGGCAATTTGCTCGGCAGTTTCCTAAGCTCTATCTCGCTCCTTCTGCCCTTTGTCGCAAACATTATCACATCCCTTGTTCTTTTGCCGCTTGCGCTTTTCATGAAAGAACCGGCACGTGAATCGCGTCAAAGTCAAAACACTCGCGCACATATAAATGATTTAGGAAAATCCCTCCATATTGCCGCAACAAAACCCGCTCTTCGCAATGTCATTTTATACATGATCTTGATCAACGGCATCGGCATGGTGTTTTATTGGTCGAATTATATCAACTATACGCGACTTGGCTTCCCGGTTTATATCTTTGGCATAATGGCCGCGCTGTCGTCCCTTTCCGCCGCGATGGGAAGCAAACTCCTCCATCGCTTTGACCGGCGCTTTGGTGAGAAAATGGCGCTCTTTCTCCCGCTTATGATGGGCCCCTTTATGGTCGCGGTGGGTTTTGTGCCGGATCGTTGGATGATCCCCTTTATTTTCCTTGCCATGTTCTGTTGGGGGTTTGCCCTGCCGCTGTTGCAAAACATCCTGCATAAAAACACAACCTCGAACAGGCGCGCGACCCTCTTTTCGCTTGCCAATATGGGCGGGCGTCTTTTGTTCGTTATTCTATCGCTTGGTTTTGGCCATTGCGTGGATCAAACCAACGTTCAGTCAAGCATCATGGGATTGGGTGTTGCTTTTTTTGTCATCACGATGATCCCGTGTTTGGCCCTGCGCAAGAGCCCCAACTCTTCGGAAGCAAAAAGCTAAGGATCCAGCGCCTGCGCCGCTTCTTCAAGCTCCAGCCACCGCGTCATCGCGGCATCAAGTTCAGCGCTGGCGGCAGAAAGGCGAAGCGACGCCTTGTAAAACGCTTCGGCATCTTTCTCAAAAAGCGCCGTGTCCGCCAGTTTTTGCTCAAGCGCCTTCACCTCAGCCTCAAGCGCGGAAACACGCTCTGGCATGTGGTCAAGCTCGTACTGTAGTTTAAAAGAAAGTTTCTTGGTACGCGATGGTTTTTCTGTCCGCCCAGACGCTTCTGGTTCCGGTTCGTTTTTTGCATCAAGAGCTTTTGCCTTCGTTTTTCCCTCGTTTTTTTGCCGGGCGGCTAGATAATCCTGATACCCGCCGATATGCCCCCGCACCTCGCCATCGCCCTCAAAGGCGAGGATTTTGGTTACGGTTTGATCGAGAAAATCGCGATCATGGCT
>CAYZXV010000062.1:0-7720 GCA_964482525.1 uncultured Rhodospirillaceae bacterium
CCTGTGGCGATAAACGCGTATGGGTCGTAGGATGGTGCATTCGTTCCGCCTCCCATATCCATATTCTACAGAGAAAGCGTCAACTAATTATTAACGCTTTATAGCTTTCATGGGATATCTTGCGAATCAAGATGATGGGGAATCTTAACCACCTAAACTTATGGGGAACCAATGAGCGATAAAATCATGTACTGGGCAACGGTCGTTTGCTCATCGCTGGCGCTGCTGTTCATGCTCGCCAATGTCAGCCTGATCAACGGCAATCAAAAATTGCAGGCGGAACTCAACAACCGCCAGCTCGTCGTCAATACAGCTTCGCGCGTTTTGCCCCTTAACCAGCAATTGTCGCAGGCCTTGTATCAAGCTTCTGTCAACAAGAAGGATGGGGAAAAGATCCGTGAACTTCTGACTTCGCAAGGCTTTGTGTTACCAAAAGCCGACACAGCAGCAACTGTGCCCGCCGCGAAGCAAGCCAAGCCCGCAAAGAAAACCCCCGCTAGTGAGGAGTAAGTCATGAGCAAATCAGCCAAGTTTGAAATCAGTCTTGTACACCTGCTCGTGCCTGTTTCAGTGCTCGCCTTCACCGTCGCGCTGGACTTCGCCTATCAAACAACCTTGGTCATGAAAGACCGCGATGCGTTGAACCAAGCCATGACAAGGCTTGAAGCGCCGTTTGCAGAAAGTCAGAAGTTGAACACACAGTTTGGTGGCCTTGTTGTTGGAACGCAAAAGCTTGCCGAGGATGGAAACTCGGATGCAAAAACAATCGTTGAGAACCTGATTAAGATCGGCGTTCTCCCCAACCCAGCGGAACAAGCTCAGAAAGCCCCTGTTCCCGCTGCCAACGAACCAGCTAAGGGAGGTCCTGTTAAACCCTGATCTTTCAGGGAACCTTCTCCCCCGCCGCACACGGGGCACACAATCAAAAGGGCGGTCGCCGGACCGCCCTTTTCTTTTACTCTATTATAAATATTAACTATGGCTCCAATCGCGCCACTTTTGGGTAATTGAAAACGTGCCCGATCGTTCGATGCGCATTCTCTCGCAATAGGGTAACAGCATTAGAATGGGCCCGCACATAGGCAACACAATTTCGTCCGCCTTCCTTGGCTTTGTATAAAAGCTTATCCGCGCCTTCAAGGGCGTCTGGAAGGGTCTTGGCGCCTGGCTTAAAGGTTTGGACACCTATACTGGCCGTGAACGGCACCGTGCTTATTTGGCCCTCTTTATCATAAACCAAGGGGGTCTTTTCAATAGCTCGCCGCAACCGCTGTGCCAAGCGAACTGCGCGACGGCTAGATTCCGTATCGAAAACGACACAAAACTCTTCACCACCCTGACGGCACACGATGTCGCTTTTACGTGTTGTTGTCTCAATAACTTTGACAAGATGCTTTAGCAACAGGTCACCGACATCATGCCCAAAGGTGTCATTCACCCGTTTAAAATAATCGATATCAAGGGCCACGACAGTAACCTGCCTGCCGGACCGGGCCGCATTTTTTGACAAGCGATCGAACTCTATTTCCAAACCATGACGGTTAAGCACCCCTGTAAGTTCATCATGGATGGCCAATTGGCGTGACCGCATCATCTCCACATGCGTACGTTCCACCGCATAGACAAGATTACAAAAGGCCTTTTCTGGATCCTGACTTGCTATTTTTGTTTGAGGCGCTTGTAAAGGTTCTGACTCTTCATGCGTCGGCAAATCCAAATCAACAGGAAACCCTTGATCCAACGTAGAAATTATGTTCCCTTGATCATCCCCAGTCACAACACGATTTCGTCCCGTTTTCTTCGCAACATAGAGATACTGGTCGGGGTATTTTAACGCGTCTGAAAGACTATCACTTGTCCCAATCTCAACAGCCGATGCCCCAAAACTGCCAGTAACCACGATGGTTTGTGCTACGCCGTTTTTGTCTACAAAGCTGCACGGTGTCGTTTCCAAAGCGACACGCACACGCTCAGCCAAAAGTCCAGCGCCTTGCGCTACGCTGCTTGCTTCGTTCGCCTGCTTTGAGGGAAGCAAAATCGCCCCGAACTCCTCCCCTCCCCAACGAAAGGCAATATCGTTGTCACGAACGGTGTGTTGAAAGATTCTCGCAATATGCTGAAGGACCACATCCCCAGCCGGATGACCACAGCTATCGTTTATTCTTTTAAAATGATCGGCATCAAACATAAGAAGTCCAAGAAACATCCTCTGTTCATTACGACGATGTTCTGGGGAATGATTAACTGAGGAAAGTTTGCTAAACGCCCTTACCGCATACCGACGATTAAAAAGGCCAGTCAGCTTATCTGTGGCGGCCATCGCATCATAATGCGCAGCCTGCTCACGCAATTGTATGAGATGATTCGCACACACGGCGATATCTTCGGCTAAATCCGAAGAAATAACTGCACCTGGAGTAAGATAATCGTCAATTAGGTTGGTCATGCTAATGCTTTGTTGCCGTCCAATAAAATTGGTAGAAATTAATATAAATTAACCATACTTCATTTCGATTGATATTATAATCGAATAATCACAACCAAATCGCAACAACTTTTATAGTTTCATTCTCACCATCTATATGGCGCAGCTTTATTAATAGGCCTATCCTTGACGCCAAATTGACCTCTTATTCTTGTTTCTATTCGAATAAAAGACAGTAATCGATATTTATTATCCTATCAAACAACTAATGCTGCACTGCAATATAATCCTTTTACTGCATTGCAGCACACAATCTTTTATGAAAACAACGTTTTTCATTGTATATTTCATTTTGTTGGATTAAGTGTCCGCACAAGGTTAACAAAAATAGTCCGCCCATAAACCATACGGACAGGGGAAAACGATGAAATCTACAGCAATTCGCAAGGATATTTCGGAACAAGGGCAAGGTGAACCCATGACCACATCAGCCTTTAAGAAGTCGAAGTGGCAGCAGCAAGTAGATTTGCGTGATTTTATTCAGACAAATTATACCCCCTATCTCGGCGACGAGAGCTTTTTGACGGCGCCAACCGAACGGACGCTGAAGCTTTGGCAAAAGGTACTCGATCTCATGAAAGCTGAGACCGAAAAAGGCGGTACCTTGGACATGGATACGGCAATCGTTTCCGGCATTACCTCTCATGCGCCCGGCTATATCGATGATTCTTTGGAACAAATTGTTGGGTTGCAAACCGATAAGCCCTTTAAGCGCGCCCTTATGCCCTTTGGCGGGTTCCGTGTAGCGGAAGACTCCCTTAAGGCCTATGGATACGAAATTGCTCCAGAAATTCGTGAAATCTTCACAAAATATCGTAAAACCCACAACGAGGGCGTTTTCGATGTTTACACACCAACCATCAAGAAGGCCCGCAAGGTAGGTATCGTAACTGGTCTGCCCGATGGGTATGGCCGGGGTCGCATCATTGGCGATTACCGCCGCGTTGCCCTTTATGGAACCACGCGCCTAATCGAAGACCGCCAGCATCAGATGTCCCTTCTCGATAATAAGATTACGGAAGAAACGATCCGCCTGCGTGAAGAAATGGCTGAGCAAATCAAGGCCTTGCATGAGCTTGAAGCCATGGCGAAGTCTTACGGGCATGATGTGACCCGCCCTGCCCAATCGGCCCAGGAAGCCGTCCAATGGCTCTATATGGCCTATCTGGCTGCAGTCAAGGAACAAAACGGGGCAGCCATGTCCCTTGGCCGTGTATCGACCTTCCTTGATATTTATTTCGAACGCGACCTGAAAGAAGGCCGCCTTACGGAAGTCGAGGCCCAAGAGATTATCGACCATTTCGTGATGAAGCTCCGCATGGTCCGCTTTGCCCGGACGCCTGAATATAACTCCCTCTTCTCTGGCGATCCGACATGGGTCACCGAATGCTTGGGTGGTGTTGGTGAAGATGGGCGCCCCCTCGTCACCAAGACGACCTATCGCTTTATGCACACTCTGACGAACCTTGGCCCCGCGCCAGAACCCAATCTGACCGTTCTCTGGTCCGAACGCCTGCCCAAGACGTTCAAGGATTACTGCGCCAAGATGTCGATTGCGACAAGCTCGGTTCAATACGAGAATGATGACGTCATGCGTCCTTATTGGGGTGACGATTACGGCATCGCCTGCTGCGTGTCCGCTATGCGCATTGGCAAGCAGATGCAATTCTTTGGCGCGCGCGCTAACCTTGGCAAGGCGCTTCTTTACGCCATCAATGGTGGTCGCGATGAAGAAACCGGCGAACAGATTGCGCCGACATTTGCCCCGGTAACCGGCGACGTTTTGGATTACAAAGACGTTACCGAAAAGCTTGATGTCATGATGGAATGGCTGGCTGGCGTTTATATGGACGCTCTAAACATCATTCACTTTATGCATGACAAATACTCTTACGAACGCATTGAGATGGCTCTGCATGATCGCGATATTCTGCGGACCATGGCATGCGGTATCGCCGGCCTGTCTGTTGTGGCGGACTCCCTTTCGGCAATCAAATACGCCAAGGTCCACGTCATCCGCGACGAGCGCGGTCTTGCCGTCGATTATAAGGTGGAAGGCGACTTCCCCAAATACGGCAATAACGATGAACGCGTCGACTCCATCGCAACCGGACTTGTTGAAACCTTTATGAACAAGCTGCGGACGAAGGAAACCTATCGTAACGCAATGCCAACCCTTTCTGTCCTGACGATCACGTCAAACGTCGTGTATGGGAAGAAGACTGGAAACACGCCAGATGGCCGTAAGGCTGGGGAACCCTTTGCCCCCGGTGCCAACCCCATGCATGGCCGCGATAAGAAAGGCGCCCTTGCCTCGCTCAGCTCTGTGGCCAAACTGCCCTATGAGCACGCGCAGGACGGCATTTCGAATACTTTTTCGATCGTGCCGGAAGCTTTGGGTAAAACTGAAGGCGACCGCGTCAACAATCTCACCGGATTGCTCGATGGCTATTTTGGGCGGAATGCGCATCACATGAACGTCAATGTGTTCAACCGCGCAACGCTCGAAGACGCAATGGAGCACCCGGAGAAGTATCCACAGCTGACCATCCGCGTCTCAGGCTATGCCGTGAACTTCATCAAGCTGACCCGCGAGCAGCAGATGGATGTGATCACACGCACCTTCCACCAGGCGATGTAGGATTTTTCCTACATCCCGGCGATGTGGGTATACAAAATGTTGAGACCGATGGCTATGAGGCCAATCCCGCCAGCCATCTCAGCGCGGCGCCCCCATGCGCATCCCACATAATGCCCGATCATAAGGCCAAGGGTCGACATGGTGAAGCTGGCCGTTCCGATGGCCGCAGCCATCAGCCATATATTCGACTCTACAAATGCAAGCGAAACACCAACAGCGACAGAGTCAATGCTTGTGCCCATGGCCGTCAAGATCGTCAGACCTAGAGTGCCATTCGAAGGTTTGTGCGATTCAACCTCGCACAAATCATGATCTGTAAAAGCCTCACGGATCATTTTCCCACCAATGAGGCCGAGGATGGCAAAAGCCACCCAGTGGTCATAAGCCTGAATAAAAAGGCTTGCGGCGCTACCCAGAAGCCATCCGACAATCGGTGCGAGCGCCTCGGTTCCGCCAAAAACAAGACCCGTTCTTGCCGCTTCGAGTAGTTTAGGGCGCTGTTTCATCACAACCCCACGCCCGACAGATACAGCAAAAGCATCAGCAGACATGCTGAGTGCAAGAATTGCATTTGATAAGCAGCCCATAATCCCCTCTTACACAAAGAAAAAGCGGCGGAGAATCTCCGCCGCTTTTCTGTTCTTCTTCAAAAGCCTTACGCCTCTGTTGGTTCATGCGACTCAAGAGCTGCACGCGCCTCAGCCTCGCGCTGGGCTGCTCTTTCGGCGTCCAGACGATGACCTTCCAGATCGCGCGCTGCCGCAATGCGGCGCAGGCGATTGACGTACGACCCTGTACCGACAGGCACCAAGCGCCCGACGATCACGTTCTCCTTGAGCCCGTCGAGCGGATCGACGCGACCTGCAACTGCGGCTTCGGTCAACACGCGCGTCGTTTCTTGGAACGAGGCCGCCGAGATGAAGGAGCGCGTCTGCAAGCTCGCCTTTGTGATACCCTGCAGAACAGCGCGACCTTGCGCCGGACGGATCGATTCAAGAACAGCCTTGTTGTTAACATCAAGGAATTCCATGCGATCAACCTGCTCGCCATGCAAGAAGGTTGTGTCACCCGGATCGGTAATCTCAACCTTCTGCAGCATCTGACGCACGATTACTTCGATATGCTTGTCGTTGATCTTCACGCCTTGCAAACGATAGACTTCCTGGATCTCGTTGATGATATAGGCAGCCAAGGCTTCGATGCCCATAACGGCCAAGATATCATGCGGAACCGGGTTACCGTCGATCAGAAGGTCGCCACGTTCAACCATATCGCCCTCTTGGACCGCAATATGCTTGCCCTTCGGGATCATATACTCGCGCGGCTCCAGACTTTCGTCGGTCGGCTTGATAACGATGCGGCGTTTCGTCTTGTAATCCTTGCCGAACTCGACACGTCCATCGACATCCGCGATGATCGCGAAGTCTTTTGGACGGCGGGCTTCGAACAACTCGGCCACGCGCGGCAGACCGCCCGTGATGTCGCGTGTCTTTGACCCTTCACGAGGAATACGGGCCAGAACTTCACCCGCACTGACTTTCGCGCCGTTGGCAACGTTGAGGATCGCATCCACAGGCAGGAAGTACCGCGCATCGGCGCCGTTCGACAGCTTGATCGGCTCGCCCTTCGCATCCTGCAACATAATACGAGGACGCAATTCTGCACCGCGCGCCTGCTGACGGAAGTCGATGACTTTCTTCGAGGAAATACCTGTCGCTTCGTCTGTGACTTCGCGAATTGAGAGCCCCTCGATAAGGTCAACATAGTTCACCGTACCTTCCTTCTCCGTGATGATCGGAAGGGTGTATGGATCCCACTCGGCCAGCTTTTGACCCTTTGTGACCTTGGCCTTGTCGTCGACAAGCAGCTTTGTACCGTACGGGACGCGGTGACGCGCACGTTCGCGGCCTAGTTCGTCAAGAAGCACAACTTCACAGTTGCGGTTCATAACAATCAAGCGGCCTTCGGTATTCTTGACCACTGTTTTGTTATCAATGCGCACAGTTGCATCAAAGGTAGCTTCAACCGAGTTTGCTTCTGCGCCACGTTGCGCCGCGCCACCGATGTGGAAGGTACGCATCGTAAGCTGTGTGCCAGGCTCGCCAATCGACTGTGCCGCAATAACGCCAACGGCTTCACCGATATTGACGATCGTGCCACGGGCCAAGTCGCGGCCATAGCATTTCGCGCAGATGCCTGTTTCCGACTGACAGGTCAGAACGGAACGGATCATGACCGTATCGACACCGGACTTCTCGATTTCATCCATCAGGCGTTCGTCAACAAGCTCGCCACTCTTCACGATCACACGGTTCGTCGCAGGATCGATCACATCAGCAGCAACCGTGCGGCCCAGAACGAGCTCCGAAAGCGGCGCGATAACCTCACCACCATCTACAACTGGCTTGACCGTCAGGCCGCCCGTCGTACCGCAATCGTCCTCGGTAATGATGGCGTCCTGTGCAACGTCAACAAGACGACGAGTCAGATAACCTGAGTTCGCGGTCTTGAGCGCGGTATCGGCCAGACCCTTACGAGCACCGTGGGTTGAGTTGAAGTATTCGAGAACTGACAGACCTTCCTTGAAGTTCGAG
>CAYZXV010000063.1:0-7613 GCA_964482525.1 uncultured Rhodospirillaceae bacterium
TGGATGTTCATGTCGCGAAGGCCGAGTTGGTGAAGCCTGTTCGTCAAACCAGCGGCAAAGTTGGTATTCGCCCTCTCTCTGACGAACGTTTTTTTCCGGAAAACAGTTTGGCACGATTTGACGTGATAGCCCTCGACTCTGCTGGGCGCCGTCGCGCGGGGGCAGAGTTGTATTATGTCGTTTACGAAGAAGGCCGTAGCTTTGAATGGTATCCGGCGGATGGTCAATGGGCCTATAAACGCCTTCCTGAACACCGACGCGTGGGCGGCGGTGCGCTTACGCTTTCCGCCAACGGACCAGGGCGGATTGTTTGGCCGGTGACTACGGGATCGTATGCGCTTGAGGTTCTCGATGCGTCCGGCAAGGTTCTTGCGCGCCGAAGCTTTGGCGCAGGACAGGAAACCTTGGCCCGCATCGGACAAACACGCGAACCGATGGCGTGGCATGAAAAATCAGGCGAAATTGTTTTCACCGTGCCAGAGGCGCGTGCGGCGCAGGTGCTTATGACCGATGGCGTGCGCAGTAAATCTTTCGTCCAAATAGTCAGGCCGGGGCTTAACAAAATCGCCCTGCCAGAGGTTGAGGCTGGGTGGGAACGACGTGTGTGGATTCGTCTTGATCTCGTGTCTTTGGCAACAGGCGAACGTGAACGGTTTGAACAAAAAATAAGCCTTCCACTCCTTAAGGATGCGAAGCCATCGTCGATTCCTATGCCTCAAATCCTGATTGAGGCGCAAGTCCCGTCGTGGCTTTATGAAGGGGATAGCGCACGCGCTAGTTGGCGCGTCTTTGCCAAAGAGGGTATGGCCGGGACCTATACTTATACGATCCATGGGCCAGAGGGTTTGCGCTTTGCTGGAAAAACGTCCGGAAAAGTGACGTTAAAAAAAGATGGGCGTGCCGTTATTGACGTTGGTTTCGAAGCGGCAGCTTCAACAGGCGGCGACGTTGGGCTCACCCTGTTGGGAACAGACGGTTCCGTGTGGGCTTCGTCTTCTCTTGTTCTTGTGCGATCCGCTGGACGCAAGACGCTTGCGCTAGATTCCGCTGTGCCGTGGGGAGATGGACAGCGGCTTGCGGCCCATTTTGAGAAAGATCCCCAGGGCGTTTATGCCATTGCCCCTGTCGAGCTGCCAGAAGTTGGCGTTTATCTTGCGACGTTGGCGCGGATGCACCCGCAAACGACCATAGAACTCGCTTTGTGGGTACAACAGGCTCAGGCGTGGTTGTCCGTTCTGAATGAAAGTGGCCTTTTGTCCGTTGGCGCCATCAAGGCGCGCCGCGAGGCTTACTTGGGGGCCTTGTTGGTGCGCCAGCGCGAGGATGGTGCTCTTTCCTTTGGTGGGGCAACAGACGCGCCCGATCTGGCGAGCACAGCCTTCGCGCTTGCAGCGCTTGAGGGTACGTCCGCTTTGACACGTGCGGAAACATGGGTGCTTAATACCCTCAAAAACACTTGGTTCGATGAGGGGGAACGCGAAGACCGCGCAATGGCTTTTGCTGTTATGGCCCAGCGCGGCAAAGCTGATGTATCTGCCCTTCGTTACTTTGCGGAAAAGGGCCGCGATCTGCCCCTCTCAGCCACTGCGCAGGCCGCGCTTGCTACGGCGTTTGATTTTGTACGCGATGAAGAGGCGGCGGTATATTGGGCTAACCGCGCTCGCGAGGCGGCAAAGACGAACCCAGTGCCTGCTCAGGCGTTGCGCTTTCTGGCGACCAGCCGCGCTATGACCGGAGCCGAGGCGATTGCCTTCTGGGATGGGCTTGATCGCAAACCATTAAGTAAAAAACCTGTGGACTCGCTTCTCGTTCTTGATGCGGTGATGCAGCATGCCTTGCGTGCCGGGTCTTGGTCCATTGAGTCCTCAGACGGCGAACGCCGTAAACAGTTCGGCGTTCAGGCATTTAAGGCCAAGGATGGACGTCTTCTTATCAACAAAGCCGGGCGTTCGTTGTTTGCTCAACCTCTCACCTTGTCCGCCGAAAAAGCATCGCTCAAGGACAAAGGAGACGGGGTGGTGGAGCGATCACTTTATCTTTTAGGAGGCCAGCGTCTTGACGATGGCGGCACGCTGCCGCGTGAGGCATGGGCTCTTTTGGTGATCAGGGGCATGTGCCAAAAAAACTGTGATAAGCCACGCCAGTTTACCTTGCCTGCGACTTCGGCTTTTGATCTTCAACCGATTGGTGGTGGGTCTGGCGCCGTGGCGAAGGCTCTGTTCCCGTGGCTTGACGGCGTGATCCCCCAGCTTGAGGCCGTGGTTGAAACCGCCGGGACGGTTGGGTTTGCGCTGCCCTCCGGACGCGGCGAATGGAAAGCCGCCTTTTTGGTTCATGCACCGCGCCCTGGGACATTCACAATCCCGCCGATGATTGCCCAGGACCAAGCCGGCCTGGCAACGCTGATTCAGTCTCCCTTGCGGGTTCGTGTGGAGTAGGAAAGGAACCCGAAGGATTGCGTATGGTGTTCGGCAGGGTTTTCAGCTAACACATTGGGGTCATGATTCCTCTTTTTGCCTTTCATCCGCCGGTCATTGCTCATCGCGGGGCGGGAATGACTGCGCCCGAAAACACGTTGGCGTCAGTTCGACATGCCGCAGAGCAAGGGGCTAAGTGGATCGAAATCGACGTCAAGATCACCTATGACGGTGTGCCTATTTTGATGCACGACGAAACATTGGACCGCACCACAGACGGCACCGGGCTTGTGGCCGAAACGACGTGGGAACAGATGCGCGAATTAGATGCCGGAATTAAGTTCTCGCCTGGGTTCAAGGGCGAACGCATCCCAACCTTATCCGTCGTTATGGAAGAAATTGTTAAGGCGGGTATGAATGCGCTGGTCGAGCTTAAGCCCTGTCCGGGACGGTCCCGCGCGACGACGATGGTGACCATCATCGAAATGGCTAAGATATGGCCGGAGAAAGACGCCCTTCCGATTGTGTCGAGTTTTGATCCCGAAAGCCTTGAAATCGCGGCCCAGATGGAGCCCCATTGGCCACGATGCCTCCAAGTCGATGGATGGCGGGACGATTGGACAACACTTTTCGAACGGGTGAGCGCAAGTGCTGTCACGCTTCCAGAAAAAGTTCTTACGCCAGAGCGGGTTGACCAGTTCAACCGTCTGCGGATTCCCCTTTTGGCTTACACGGTTAACGACCCGGTCCGAGCCACGGATTTACTGGCGCAGGGCGTAACCGCCGTCTATTCTGGCCATCCGGGGATGATTCTCGAAAACCTCAAAGCCTGAGGCCGTTCGAAAGCTCCCATTCTGAAAGGATAGGTTGTTTGTGAAAGCTCTTAATGCCGTTGTTATGTCTGGTCGCGAAGTTCTTCCTTTGGTTGAGGGGGGCAAGGGTGTGTCCGCCACGAATGGGGCCAGCTCTGGCGCTTGGGCGGCTGCGGGTGGGATTGGGACCGTCTCAGGCGTTAACCCCGACAGCTATGATGCGCAGGGCCAGATCATTCGTCAGATTTACAAAGGCGCGAACCGTAAGGATCGGCACGAAGAGCTTGTTGCCTATGGTATTTCCGGTGGCATTACCCAGATCAAACGCGCCCATGATGTTGCGGGTGGCAAGGGCGCGATCCATGTCAACGTCCTGTGGGAAATGGGCGGTGCTGAGCGGATTTTGGAAGGCATTCTTGAAGGGACGCGTGGTCTTGTCCATGGCGTGACCTGTGGCGCGGGCATGCCCTATCGCGTGTCCGAGTTTGCCGAGAAGTATAACGTTTATTATTACCCCATTGTGTCGTCGGCGCGGGCGTTTCGCGCGCTCTGGCTTCGTTCTTACAAAAAAACGCCTCAGCTTTTGGGCGGCGTTGTGTATGAAGATCCATGGTTGGCGGGTGGGCATAACGGCCTGTCCAACAGCGAAGATCCGCTGGTTCCCGAAAAACCCTATGCTCGCGTGCTCGCGCTGCGTCAACAAATGCGCGAATACGGCCTTGATCAAACGCCGATCATCATGGCGGGTGGCGTGTGGTGGCTGGAGGAATGGGAAGAGTGGATTGATAATCCTGAACTTGGCCCCATCGCCTTCCAATTCGGGACGCGCCCTTTGCTCACACAGGAAAGCCCCATACCGGATAGCTGGAAGAAGAAACTGCTCACCGTCAAAAAAGGCGATGTCGCGCTTAATCAGTTTTCGCCGACCGGGTTCTATTCCTCGGCGGTCCGCAATCCGTTCTTGCAAAAACTCTATGAGCGAAGCGAGCGCCAGATTCCCTATGCGACAGAGGCGGGTGGTGACTTGACCGAAAGCTTTAAGACCGGACCCGTGGGCAACCCCGTCTTTATTCGCCCGGTCGATGCCGCAAAGGCAAAAGGCTGGATGGAGGCAGGCTTTACGAAGGCCCTGCGCACGCCGGACAGCACCTTTGTGTTTGTAACGCCCGATGATGCGCGTGAAATTCAAACGTCACAGGCGGCGTGTATGGGCTGTCTCTCGCAGTGCCAGTTTTCGAACTGGTCCCAGGGGGAGAGCGGCTCGACAGGGCGCATGGCTGATCCGCGCTCGTTCTGTATCCAAGAGTCGCTGCAAAACGTCGCGCACGAAGGGGATATGGATAACTACCTTATGTTCGCGGGGCACAATTGCTATCGCTTTGGTGAGGATCCTTTTTATGCGAACGGGTTTGTGCCGACGGTCAAGCAACTTGTCGATCTGGTCGTGACTGGTAAATAACACTAAAAAGAATCTTAAAACATTTTTAACCCCTTCTTTGATAACAATCTTGTGTTCATAAGGGAGGGTGCTGACATGTCTATTCGTTTTTTGGCGTTAGCCTTTGGGCTTTGCGCGGCCTTATACAATATTCATCCGGCTTACGCAGTGGTGGCCCCGACCAAATCAATTGGCTCGGCGTGCCATGAATTGGGTGAAACCCTTTTTGATGCGGATCAAACCACGACCATCGGCTGTTTTAAGCGTATAAACTCCCAGCCCAACTGCGGAACCGAGGCCGCGCCAACCTGCACTTATAAACAAATGGCTCTTCCGGCAGGTCTGGTTCGTGTCTCGTTCGAACTTGTTGGTGCGGGCGGTGGCGGCGGTGGTGGCGATTGGATGACCAATGGCGGCAATGGCGGCATGGCTGATGTGCTGCGGTTCGATACCTATCTATCCAAAGGCGTTCAACTCACAGTTTCCCCTGGTGGAGCTGGGTTTGGGGGGATGGGTGGCGCCCTTGGTAAAAATCTTGGCGATGGGGGCAGCGCCCTGATGGGGCGTGGTGGTGATGGGGGCGGCACCGATGGATCGAATACACCGCAAGTTGGGCCTTCTGGCGTTGGCGGCGGTGGCGGCGCGGCCTCGGTTGTGATGGGCGAGGGCATCTTTGCGGTTGCTGCCGGTGGTGGCGGCGGCGGTGGCGGAAGCTATTCCGTTACGGGCGGCGCGGGAAATCCTGCCGTTGGCGGCGCGCTTGGTATGGATGGGACTGATGGTTTGAATGGTTGTAATGGCCGCGATGGTGGCGGTGGCGGTGGTGGCGGTGGTGGGTACCCCGGCGGCCGTGGCGGCAGTTACGGGTGTGATTATTCAGTGACCTCGGTTGGTGGGAACAAGGGCGTTAGCTATTTGTCCTTGCCCAACGGCTCTCTTCCTTTTTCACGTGTTGCAAATAATGGCGGTGTTGGCATTGGCGGCGCGGCGGGTGGTTCCATCGCAAATGGCGGAAACGGAGCCTGTGGCCGCGTGACCATTTGGTCATCGACGGGTGCTAGGGCTCAATTTGATTGTGCTGGTGTTTCGCCACCCATGTGGATAGTGCAGTAACGTTTCGTTACTCAATTCTGTATTTTGGGAAGAGCACTTTTTGGTGTGACATGAACTGAGTTCTGATCAGAGTTTCGCGCCCTTTGTCACGAAGAATGATAGATGGATGGTTCTTGCGGCAGGAGGAGAGGAGCCGCTCTTTTTCGTATATGTTTTTGATAAGATCCATGGTCAGGCCATATTCTTTTAGGGCCCTGTTAAACCAACGGCGTGTGCGAGGGGAAAGCTTTGGTCCCCATGATTCGGGTGCGTTAAACCCGGATTGAAGGCGAAAGACGATATAGTAATCGCTTGCGCCGACGCGTGTGAGTTCATGATTGTCTGGCAAAATGGAATCAAACTGTTTCACATACTCGATGATTTTGTACGTCGTCAGACAAAAGGCCAACCGGGTGGGGTGGCGCTCACTGGTGCCATGACTTGTTTTGCGCGGATGTGGTGGGTTGCGGATATCGTAAAAATACATAGTCCCGCCTTAGAATAAAAGCGGACATGAAAGCAAATAAAAATAGCATTTACTCTTGTGGCGATACCATGGCTGAGAAGCTGGCGTCGGATTGGCGACCGGAGGCCTTTTCGAACGACTCTTGGATTAAAAGCCGCAGCTTTACGCGGTATGACATACGCTCCTGCACCGGTTTTGGCAGGTCGTTAATCTTAAGAATATTCTTTTTAAGAAGGGCCATGATCACGTCTTCGACGGCACGGGACATTTCGGCGTCGGTGCGGCGCAGATCGCTTAACGCTTTGTCGATATTCTTGGGATCCTGACCATTGCGTTCAAGAAACGCGACAAGGTCAGGGTGGTCATAGGGGAGCATTTCCGATCCGTGGATCGGTTGAACCGTGGCGCGGACAATGCCGCCTTTTTCATCGCGAATGACATAGGGCATGGAAAACAAACCGCCGGGCAGGTTGTGATGCGTGCATCAGTCAACCATACCCGGCGATTCGTGTCGACGGTTTATTCGTGACCCACAGGACGATTATCTACGATCGCCAATCAGGCTGAGCAAGCTCTGGAACAGGTTGATAAAGTCCAGATACAGGCTGAGTGCACCCATGACGGCCAGCTTGTTGTTGGCTTCCTGGCCCCAGCTTTCGCTATAGGACTGCTTGATGTTTTGCGTGTCATAGGCGGTCAGGCCCGTGAAGATACCCACGGCGGCCACGGAGGCGACCCAGTGCAGCATGCTGGATTGCAGGAAGATATTGACGATGCCCGCGATGACGAGGCCAAGCACGCCCATCATCATGAAGGCGCCCATGCTGGTCAGGTCTTTCTTGGTCGTATAGCCCCACAGCGCCATGCCGCTGAATGTCGCGGCGGTGACGAAGAAGGCGCGGGCGATGCTGGCGCCCGTAAAGACAAAGAAGATCGCCGCCATCGAAAGGCCCATGGTGGCGCAGAACAGCCAAAACAAGGTCTGCGCGCGCGCGGCAGATATGCTTTGGATTTTAAAGTTCATATAGAAGAGGAACCCAATGGGTGCGAGCATAACGACCCATTTGAGCGGGGTGCCGAGGAAGAGGGATGCCAGTGCCGGGACAGAGGCGACGACAAAAGCTACTAGCCCAGTGAGCGCGAGACCGCCGCCCATATAATTAAACACGCGAACCATGTGCGCGCGCAGGCCTTGATCAATTGAGGCGCTGGGCACAGATCCGGATTGAGTGCGTAGGAAGGGGTTAACCATTTGGTTTCCTCTTTGAGTTGGTGAGTCGATAAGATCAATATGGCGAGACTTTGTGGCTTTTCAAGGGAAATCGGGAAAAGCCTTGAACACCAGAGGGTTGATGGCTATATTTATAAAGGAAAGTGGGCATAATTTC
>CAYZXV010000064.1:0-7539 GCA_964482525.1 uncultured Rhodospirillaceae bacterium
TCGACCCCCCTGGCCTGAGCTTCAGGAATCCAGGCTTCAAGGGCAGAGAGAGTTTCAGCGTGTGGGTGACCGATGGCGAGCGCCGAGCCCTTCCGCCGTGCCATCTGCTCAGCCTGGGCTAGGGCTGCGTGTATGGAGGGCACTGAAACCGTGTGGTCAAGAAAAATATCGCGTTCGGCGAGTGGTACACCCTGCGCGCGCATGGCACGGCCAGCGACGGAGTCGTGGCTAGTTCGTGAGTCTATAAAAAACAAGCCCTTTTCAGCCAGAACAGACGCAACGGTTGTCATGCCATTGCTGTTTTCCGTAAAACGGCTTCCCATATGATTGTTAAGGCCTGCAAACCCGTCATAGGTTGAAAGGGCTTTTTGGAGAAGGTCCCGCCATTCTTCAGTGGATTGATTTACCAATAAGGCACTGGGACCAGGGTTTTCGCGGCCGAGCGGCTGCATGGGCATATGAAGCATTATTTCGTGACCAGCCATCTGGGCCTTAGCAGCCTGCACCGCAAGTTGCGGCGCATACGGCAAATAGGCGAGAGTCACAGGGGCAGGAAGACGCACGGCCCGTTGCGACAAAGGGGCTGATAGACCAACGTCATCAATCAAAATCGCGACCTTAACGCGCCCATCACGAGGTGGAGATTGGGACGTAGGCTTTGTCGTTCTTTTTTCAAGAACTGGTGGCGGCAGAGGTTCTTCCATCTCATAAGATGGTTTGTCGTCAGATTTGGTTTGGGGTGCTTCCTCATTCTCTGATGGAAGTAATTCATTGGGAACTGTTGGAACCCAACGCGGCAAGGGCGGTAGGTTGAGCGTAATATTTTTGGGCAGCGTATAGCTCGGCGCGACTGGTGTTTTTGGCGTTTTCGGCAACGGCGGGGCGGCCATCATAAGACTTATAAAGGCCCCCACGATTAACAGCCACAGCGCCAGTTTCAGTCTTTTTTTGGTTTGTCGTTTCATGCCGTGAAAATGGCCTCAGAGATGGTAAACAAAAGGTGAAGATTTGCGCTAGGTCAAGCCGTTTTGTGGGCAGGCCTTTAAGAGGATGCTAAGGGTTTGTGTGTATGCTGGCGGCCAGATGGTACGATTCGCACAACCCTTTGTTTTATAATCTATGGTTCCGCCAAACGCCAAATGCGTCCTGATCGTTGAGGACAACGAACTAAACAAAAAGCTGTTCCGCGATCTTTTGGAGGCGAACGGTTTTAAAACCCTTCATACCGCTGATGGAATGGAGGTGCTTGACCTTGCGCGAGCCCACAAGCCTGATTTGATCCTAATGGATATCCAGCTTCCTGAAGTCTCAGGCCTTGAGATAACAAGTTGGCTTAAAAAGGACCCTGAGCTAAAAAAGATACCTGTGGTCGCCCTGACTGCCTTTGCCATGAAAGGCGATGAAGAGAAAATTTTGGCCGGAGGATGCGAAGGCTATTTGTCCAAGCCGATATCCGTCGCGACCTTCCTTGCAACCGTGCGGCGTTTTGTGAACACCGACAAGCCATCGTAATCTGACCCTCATGTCCGCCAGAATTCTGATCGTTGATGACAACAAGATTAATCTCAAGCTGCTTTCTGCCAAGCTTGCACGAGATTTCTATGCGGTGACACAGGCAGAAAATGGACCTGAAGCATTGGCCATTGCGCGTAAAGACGTGCCAGACTTGATTTTGCTGGACGTAATGATGCCGGAGATGGATGGGTTTGAGGTTTGTACCCGATTAAAGGCCGATCCTGTCACGCAGCATATCCCCGTTGTTATGATTTCTGCCCTTTCGGATGTGGCCGACCGCGTGCGTGGGCTGGAGTCCGGCGCGGATGATTTTTTGAATAAACCAATTAACGATATGGCCCTTTTCGCACGAGTGCGTTCGCTCTTGCGTTTAAAAATGATCATGGATGAATGGCGTTTGCGCGAAGCGACGGCAGCTCAGTTTGCCTTACCTGCCGCGCCCGAAGAGGTTTTTGATCCTACCAAGAGTTCGATCTTGATATGGGAATCTGATGCCATGGATCGTGAGGCGATTATGAGGCACCTCTCAGGCATGGGGCCTCAGCTTGCTTTGGCTGGATCGCCCGAAGAGGTTATTGAGAAAACAGCCTCAGGGTCATGGGATCTTGTGATGCTGGGCATGGATGATGCGCCAGACAAAAGCCTTTATCTGTGTGCTCAGCTTCGTGCGCGCGAAAGTACGCGCACCTTGCCGCTTTTGCTTATCGCCCATGAAGGAGGTTTGGAAGCTATCTCACGAGGTTTGGATCTTGGCGCAAACGATTATTTGATGCGGCCCATTGAAGGCGCAGAATTAAAAGCGCGCACGCGCACCCAACTTCGGCAGAAGCACCATTATGACCAACTTCATCGAAACTATGAGCACAACCTTACACTTGCGCTCGTCGATCCGCTTACCGGGGCGTACAACCGCCGGTATTTGGACATGCATCTGCCGATGTTGTTTGGGCGTTGCAAAATGACCCGCCGTCCATTGTCAGCACTAGCCATTGATCTTGATCATTTCAAATCAGTCAACGATACACACGGGCATAGCGCAGGGGATTGTGTGCTTCGCGAGGTGATTAACCGTGTTTTGATAAGCCTGCGCCCCTCTGACCTTGTGGTTCGCATGGGAGGGGAGGAATTCTCGGTCATCATGCCCGAAACTGATTATGCGACCGCGCTTAGTGTTGGGGAGCGATTGCGCGAGGCTGTTGCCTCTGCGCCAATTGTCCTACCTGAAAATGCGGGTGTTATAAGCGTGACGGCCAGCTTCGGAGTCGCCGCTCTTAACCATGAAAATGATACAAACCCTACTCAACTTCTTGAACGTGCTGACGCTGCCGTGTATCGTGCCAAAGAAACAGGACGCAACAAGGTTGTGGGGGAATAAACGCCCCCTGTGGGAGCGATTTATGAGACTTGCTTGGTTCTTTCTGACTTTTTGCCTTTTCTTTGCGGTCGGCGAAGCTGTTGCACGCGATGCGACGGAATGGAGTTCGCGGGCTGACATGCTTTACGATCGCCATTTTGTCTATGATCGCCCTTGGGTGCGAAGCGATCTGACGCGTGGGCAGGATATGTTCCGTGATAGTCCAGTTATGTATAACCGCAAGGCAGACATGTTCGATGGTGTTCGCAAACCCGTTTATGGCAGGCAGGATATGCTTCCAACCTTACCTAATGGCCGCGTCCCAGTTCATGTCCTGAAAATTGATCGATAAGCCTTAAGAAAACAAAAGAGCCGAAAGTTGTTTGCGCGCTTCGATTGTGTGTTCATGCATGGGGCCAAGGGCTTCAAAGATTTTTAGCATCTGGACCCGCGCGCCGTCATTGTTCCATTTGCGGTCGCGGCGCACGATTTCCAAAAGCTGTGTGAGCGCCTCGCGTGTGTCGCCTCGTCCGTAATGGGCCAGCGCCAGAGCAAAGCGCGCCTGATGATTGTTCGGGTTTTCAGAAAGCGCGGCTTGATATGAATCCAGCGAAACCGTGTCGCCTTGTTGGGTTTGTAAGGCAAGGTCAAGCGCGGCTTTTGCCGCTGAGACCTTGGCGTGAAGTACGAGTACATCTGCTAAAGAGGCCAGATGATCTTTTGCCTCGTCAAGCTGACCAAGCGCAACGAGTGCGCGCACATACCCGGCGTGAATATCTGGATTGTCAGGGTGTTCCGTCATAAGGTCAGCATAGATCGCATGGGCCGTCGTGGCATCGCCTTGAGAAAGGGCGGTCTCGGCTTGCACAAGGCCGCTGGCCAGATCGTCCTGGGCGGTGCCGCCCTTGGCCCCAGTAACTTGAACAAGTTGAGCGATCCATGTTTTGATTTGCGACTCCGGCAAGGCCCCCATAAAGCCGTCGACCGGCTGACCCTTCCAAAAGGCGAAAACAGCCGGTATGGATTGGATGCGCATTTGTTGCGCAATTTGAGGGTTTTCATCAATATTGATCTTGGCCAATTTAACCGCACCTTGCGTTTGGCCGACGATTTTTTCCAACGTCGGGCCAAGTTGTTTGCATGGTTCACACCAAGGTGCCCAGAAATCGGCAAGGATGATTGCCTGCATTGAGGCGTCCAGAACCTCTTTCTTAAACGTCGACAAAGTCACGTTGACAGGCGTGGTGGCGGCACTTGGTTGAGGCTCAGGGGTAGAAGAATCCAAAACAAGGTTCATGGGCAAGGGTCCAGACAACAAGCTAGGTCAAAAGGAGGTATTATGGGAAAGAGTCCGTCACGGCTTGAAACCGCTCCGTTAGGCTGCCGCCCATCAGGGCGAGCGTTGCCACGATCACAACGGCGATCATAGCCGCGATAAAGGCATATTCAATGGCAGTAGCGCCTGTTTCATCGGACAAAAAGGTCATCATCATGCAGCGGCTATCCGGGTCGTGTGGTATGGAGCGAACGAGGCACCATACCACAGGCTGTTTCAGGCATCAAATCGACCGTTTTGTGCATGCGATCCGTTCGATCCAGCGCAACAGCGAGGGGCTTGATACTTCGGTTTTGTTGCCAAGGCGACTTGCCAAGATGCTTTTACCCGAACGCAGAACCGGCACAATTTCGTCATGAAGAAGTTCAAGATAGCTGGTTTCTTCAAAGGCAAGATCTCCCGCGATATCAAAGGGGATAAAGAAGACAAGGCTTTTGGTTGGTGAGAATAAAACGCCAATCGGATTGGGGTCGTAATGACTTTCATAAACCCAGGCGGTCGGCTCAAACGTGGAATGTGGCGTCCGCGTGCGACTTTTTGAGGGATAGGTGCGAACGGCCTGATGACCGCCTTGAACGAGGAGGTTGCAAGTGCCCTTAAAGTTAAAGGGGATAACGTTGTCCTTCGCTTGGTAATTGGCTGCGGCGGCGTTTAGCATTATAGGTCTCCTCGTTATAGCTGTTTCAAAAATGTCTTTAAAAAAAAGGCTCAAATACTGCCGATACAATCATTGTACAGGCTGACCCTGAAACTAATTAGAGAAAACAATGGTTTATAAATGGTTAATCTACCTAAAATGGGTAAGAACTTACCCATTTTAGGTAGCGAAGGCATATTTTTTTGTCTTTTTTGTTGTCAAGTCGAAAGTATTTCGCATTGCGGTGGCTGCATCTGCGAAAAAAGGGCCCTTTTTGTTGCGAGTGCGAGGGCTACTTGCACTGAAGCAAGTTGCCAACAAACTGGGTCCCACCATTTAAGTGGCTGGAATTTAGTGTTAAAACACCAGCATTTACGTTCTGGACAACACCGTAATGGACATCCTGCCCTTTGCAGTTGCCATTTATGTAAGAACGAATGCGTGGTGCGAGGTTTTCGCACACGGGCTGGCCATTGCTAATCCCCTTCATATATTGGCCGTCGGGGCAAGTCTGGATTTCAACCATAGGATTGACGGGTTCGCAAACAACGCCGTCCCCGGTCCAGACGAGTACATTACGACCGGCGCAATATTTTTTCCCGTTCGCGCCCTCAACGGACCCTTGGGGTGGGAATAAGTCCCCGGCCATAGTAGGTATGGAAAAGAGTACAAAAGCAATGAATGGAAGAAGGCGAAGCATGAAAGGCCCCTTTCAGAAGAGTATGGATGCGGTGCATCCTACCGTTAAAAGCCGAACGGATCAACGGTGACGATTTGATCGGAGGTATGCTATAAGCAGGGACCTTTCCGAAACCATGGGGATTCGCGCCGTGACGCCTTATAAGAACCTATACCCATTCCTTCGTCTTTCGCTCGCCGTACTTGTCTTGATCGGGTCTTTGGGGGCGTGCTCCTCGGACAAATCAGACTTCAAGGACGAGGAAAAGCCGGTTGAGGAGCTATATAACGAAGCCACCGACCTTATGGCTGAGAAAGACTATTCTATGGCCGCCCGTAAGTTTGAAGAGGTTGAGCGCCAGCATCCCTATTCGTCGTGGGCAACGCGCGCCCAGCTTATGGCCGGATACGCGCTGTATCAGGCGATGGATTATGATGGGGCCCTGACGGCCCTTGAGCAGTTTATCCAGATTCACCCCGGACATGATAGCATTGCCTATGCGCATTATTTGGCCGCGCTGTGCGAGTATGAACGGCTTGTGGATGTACGCCGCGACCAAAGCAACGCGCGCAATGCGCTGGCGCGACTTGAATCCGTGGTCAGCCGTTATCCCGATACATCTTATGGCAAGGATGCCGCGCTAAAGATTGCGCTTGTGAATGATCATCTTGCGGGATCGGAGATGGAAGTCGGACGCAACTATATGAAGCAAAAGCTTTATACCGCAGCCGTGGGACGGTTTAAAACGGTGGTCGAGAAATTCCAGACGACGAGCCATGTGCCTGAGGCTCTGCACCGCCTTGTTGAATGTTACCTAGCCCTTGGAATCACAAGCGAGGCAAAAGCCGTTGCTGCTGTGCTTGGGCACAACTTCCCCGGCAGCGAATGGTATCAAGACAGCTATGGCTTGTTAGTTGATGGGAATATGGTCCCCGAACGCGATGAGAAGAGCTGGGTGTCGCGCCTGTGGAACGCATTCTAATTGGGTGCATACAGGCCCTAATGCGTGTCGTTGTGTGTATAGGAATATGCTAACCCGCCTTACCATACAGAACGTGGTTCTGATCGACCATTTGGTCGTGCCGTTCCAGAAAGGGCTTAACGTTCTTTCCGGCGAAACAGGTGCGGGTAAATCCATTTTGCTGGATGCCCTAGGCCTCGCGCTTGGTGCGCGCGGGGATGCGGCGCTTGTCAAGGCCGGGGCGACGCAAGCCGGTGTCACGGCGGAGTTTTCAGGCCCACCTCCAGAGCCCGTTCGTCATTTGCTTGAAGAGCAAGGCTTGATGCTCGACGATCCGCTCGTCTTGCGCCGCGTCGTTGGGCGTGACGGAAAGAGCCGCGCCTTTTTGTGCGATCAGCCCATCGGCATAGGCCTGTTGCGTCAAATTGGCGAAGGCCTTCTTGAAGTTCATGGGCAGTTTGAAACGCACGGACTGCTCAACCCGGTCAATCATCGAACATTGCTCGACGCGTTTGCCGCTACTGAGCCTTTGCGGAAAGATGTGGCGCGTGCCTATGGCGCATGGCAGTCGGCGGTTGAGGCACATGTTGCCGCGCAGGCGGAGCGTCATCGGGCAGCTGCCGAGGAAGATTTTCTAAAAGCAGCGGTTGCCGAATTGAACGATCTGGCCCCCGAAGCAGGAGAGATCGATGCGTTGGCTAAACAACGCATGCACCTTCAAAACCGAGAAAAGATCCTCGATGCGCTTCAAACGGCGGAGAAAGCGTTGTCCGGGGATCGCAGCAGTGCGGCAAACACGTTGCTGATGGCTGGAAAGGCGCTTTCGCGCGTCGCGGACAAGGCCGAGGGCCTCACAGGCGTTCTTGCCGCCGTTGATCGCGCCGCGCAGGAAGTTCAGGATGCGGCGCGTGCGCTCACGCGCCTGATGCGTGAGGAAGAGGGGCAGGGCGCTTCGCTCGATGCGATTGAAGAGCGGCTGTTTAAATTGCGCGCCGTTGGGCGCAAGCATGGCGTGGGGGCCGAAAACCTGCACGAGCTTCAGGCGGATCTGCGCCGT